>JANMMQ010000228.1:0-13498 GCA_031373465.1 Ilumatobacteraceae bacterium
CGCACGAGGGCGGCTTCGAAGCGGATCGCCCCGTAGCCGAGCGACTCCAGCCACGCCGATTCGTGCTCGGGAGGCAATCCCGGTCCGGGGTGCGGGGCGAAGGCCCGATACCGGGTACCGACGTCGCCGGCCATTCGGCCCAGGTGGGCCTCGTCTGCGGACACGACAGCTCGATAGAGGGGTTCGGTCAAGTGGGCGGGTCGCATGGGCGAGAACAGCACCAGATCGCGCGAGCCGTCGTCGAGCTCCTCCCACCAGACGCGGGAATACCCGACCGGACCGTCAGCGGTCTCGATCAACGCGACGTCCTCGTAGGGATCGCAGTTGGTGAGGTTCCCGTAGGTGGCGCCCAACTGCTCGGCCGTCGGCAACGACGAGTTGCCGCAGTGCCGGTGATAGTCTCCGAGGATCGCGGCCATCACCGTATGGTCCGCCCGCCCGCGGTACGGCCGTGCCACATATGGAGCGGGCAGATCCATGTCCATGACGGTCGACCGTAACGTGGCGCGAGGGTCAGGCCTACGGATTTACGTGTTGTGCCCTCGTCGTACGATGCAGGCCATGATGAACCTCGAGTGTTCGCATCTCGACACCATCGTTCCCAATGTGACACCGTCGTCGGTGGGGTGTGAGGACTGCCTGCGCACAGGGAGCCGATGGTTGCATCTGCGTCGATGCACGATGTGTGGACACGTCGGTTGCTGTGACAGCTCCCCGATGCGCCATGCATCGGCTCACTCTCACGCAATTGGTCATCCCATCGTGCAGAGTTTCGAGCCCGGTGAGGATTGGCTGTGGTGCTACGTGGACGAGGTGGCGTTCGAGATCCCATCGATGCTCGGCAGTCCGTCGCATCCGTGACGGACTGGCCGTTGGCTACTTCGTTGCCGCCCGATGGGGGACAGCAAGCGTGAGGACACCGAGACCGACCAGAATCCCACCCTCGGCGTAGCGACTCGCCCGAAGTCTGGCCGCCCGACGGCTGAATCGCGTCCCGAGGTGGGCGCCGAGCAAGGCGTACACGCTGTCAGAGCACAGGCCCAAGACGATGTAGACGACACCGAGGACGAGCGTCTGCGTCCAGATTGGCCCGTGTCCGCGAACGACGAATTGCGGGAGGAACGCGAGGAAGAAGAGGGCCACCTTTGGGTTCAGCAGGCTGACCACGAACGCTTCGGCGAAAAGACGCTTCTCGGGCCTAGTCGTCGGGGGCGCAGCGGTTGCGTGCCCCGCACTGCGCAACGATTTCAGTCCGAGGTAGATCAGGTAGAGACCGCCGACGATCTTCACGCACGCGAACGCGATTGACGAGGCGACCACGAGCGCCGAGAGGCCCGCTACGGCAGCGAACACGTGGACGGTCGTCGCGGTGTGCACACCGAGCACCGACACCAATCCCGCCCGAGTTCCTTGAGCACTGCTTCGGGCGACGATGAACAGCACCGCCGGCCCGGGGATGACGAGCAGGACGATCGAAGCAGCGACGAACACAGGCAACGTTGACAGCGACGGCATCGGCGCAGAATACGCGAGTGCACCGCCGATGATCGTGTGATATCGAGTGTTCGTGCGCTGGCGGCCGACTACGCAACAGCGCGGGCAGAGGCTGCCTGAACGGACGCGGTCCAGGTCGACGCAAGCGCCGTCATTTCGGCAATCGCCTCATCGAGACAGGCCATGAAGGTCTCACGCGAATCCACAGCAGCGCCGACTGTGGTGACTCCGAGGTGAACCGTGTTGTCGTAGCTGAACAGGGTGACGTTCAGTGCAGCGCCGGCGGGAGGCCCGAATGCGTAGAACTCTTCGACGTGCTCGCCGGCCAGGTACAGCGGGCACGGCGGGCCGGCGACGTTCGACGCGAGCACATCGACGCCTTTCATCATCCCGCCGATGATCCGGCGTGAGATCGGCACGCCCAGCCGTTGTATTGCGGCGGAGACGGTGTTGACCCACCGCAGAGCCGGCTCTTGGCGCACAGCAGCGAGATGCGTGCTGACGCGGCGGAGCCGGCCCTCGGTGTCATCATCCCCAACGCTCATCACAATCCGCGCGGGTACGAACTGGTTGCCGGCCTTGTCGGCCGTCGCCGCGTCACGAATGTTGATCGGCATGTGAATGCGAATGCGATCGCACTCCGCGCCCTTGCGCTCGTGATAGCGGTCGAGCGTGTCGAGAACGAGGCTGATGAAGGCGTCGTTGAGGCTGCCGCCCGCTTGCTTTCCGGCATTGCGCAAGGTCGCGAACGGCACCGCCTTGATGTCGAGGGAGAGCTCGTCGGACCGGCGGGTCATCAGCGGGCTCATCGGCTTGCGGTTCGGCATCACGAGGCGGGCGATCGATATGACGCTACGTACACCTGCTTTGACGCTGCGGAACGGGTGACGGAAGAGGTTGGCAACGTGACGCCGGCACCTGACGACGGGCGCGGGCATTTGCACCACATCTGCCAGCGCGAGCCGATGTCGGGGATTTGGCTCCAGGTCGGCGAGCGCGGCGAGCATGAGCATCAGTCCGACGCCGTCGGCGATGGCGTGGTGCAACTTCAGGACGAGCGCGCCGCGGCCGTCGGCCAACCCGGAGAAGATTCCCAACTGCCACAGCGGCCGGGTGCGGTCGAACGGCTCGCGGACCCACTCCTGCGCGCAGGCCAGAACGGCATCGCGATCTGCCTCCCCGCCGAGGTCGGTGTAGCGATAGTGGTCGCAGATCTCGAAATCGTCTGCTTCGACCCAGCTCGGACGCGGCCGGCTTTCGACGACACGCTGGCGAAGGCGTGGCAGTTGACCCACCAGCCGTTCGACGGTCGCATGCATGCGATCCTGCGATGGCGGACGCTCCAGGAACCAGACGCTCATGACGGTGGAGCGCAAGAGCGGGTCCCGCTCGATGTGCCAGATCAGTGCGTCACTGCTGCTCATCGTCTCGTCGTAGGTGATTTGGCTCATGAGGCTCTCCAAGATCGCATCACAGGTGCAGCCTCCGGCGAGGCACATCTATCTATCGGCTGAATGGCCCGCCGATTGAGGTATTGCTGCAGTTCAGTGTGCCTGGATCGGCCGTCGATCCACCGCGCGAGCCGAAGTCAAACACACGACAGTCGCAAGAAGGGGGCGCTGAGGGGATAGCGTCTCTGCTCAGCCGCCGACGGCGGCTCATTTGTTGAAGGAAAAGGCAAAAGGCAATGGCCACAGGCACCGTAAAGTTTTTCAACGCCGAAAAAGGCTTCGGCTTCATCTCTCGAGAAGGTGGCAGCGACGTGTTCGTCCACTTCTCCAATATTGAAGGCAGCGGCTACAAGTCGCTCAACGAGGGTGACACAGTCGAGTTCGAAGTCGCGCCCGGCAAGAAGGGCGAGGAAGCCCAGAAGGTCCGCCTCATCTAGACGTTGCGGCGGGGGCCGAACGGACTCCGCTCAGCCGCGCACTGGTGCGCTGGCGTTGCAACCCAACATGTAGCGCAGTCGCGGCGAAAATGCCGCGGCTTGGTCTGCATTCATCGGCGTGCGCAGGTCGACGAACGGCTTGACCCATGAGCGGCCGTATTGAACGATCACACCGTTGCGCACGCCCTCGGTGAGGTTCTCGCCGTGGCGATGCCAGGTCTGTGACAACCACATCGCAATGGATCCTGCCGGCCCTTCGAGTACCGTCTCGTTCTCGACGGCACCACGCCCGGACGGTGGCTTGCGTTGGGTGTGGTTGCTGCCGGTGACGACGTGTGTTGCCCCGTTGGCGACGCTGAAGTCATCGAGCATCCACGCCGTCTGGATGCCCAACGTGAAGTTGGGTAGCGGCTCGGCGATCTGCGTCAACGGAGAGTCGACGTGCCAGCCGGCGCTGTTGGTGTGCGGACCGACGTGGTTCACGCTCATATCGAGGACGATGGCATCGCGGCCCAGCGCCTCGTCGATCACTGCCAGCACGACCGGGTGCTCCACGAGCGGTGCGAAGGCGACGTCTTTGTTGATGAGGTTGAAGATCCGCTGCGATCGGTTGTCGTCGAACAACGTCGGGATGTGGATGAAGCTGATGCACACGTCGGTGGCGGGGACCGGCCACGGCGTGTCGAATTCGTCTGCCTGACGCCGGCGGATGCGGTTCTTCATACGTTCGATCTCATCGTCGTCGATTTGCCACATGTCGAAGTCGACCTCGGCAGCCTGATCGACCGAGACCTCACTGTCGCCGGGATCGGCGGGTTGCTGACGCTCACGCTCGAGGATCCTCTCGACGCGGTCTCGGAGGTCCGTGACCAGATCTTTCGACAAGAGGCTCTCGATGACCACGTGCCCATCGGTGTTCAGTTGATCGAGAGCCTCTGCGGCACTGATCTTTGGTTGCGTCAGCATGTCATCACCTTTGATTTCGTGAGGTCACCCGACAAGCGATGGTAAAGCGCGCTCTACAGGCGTCGAAGGTATTCCTCGGCTGCGTCTGGCCCGAGCTCCCGCAGCTGTTGTTCCCTGAAGGCTGCACGCATCTTTGCTCGTGGATGGATGTATCCGGCCCCGATCACCTTTTCGCCCTTGCCGCACATGACGTAGCGCGAGATGCGCTGACCGTGGGCCGACAGGTTCTTCCACTGCTCGTAAGGCATCGACCTGATCACCGCTTCGCTTCGGAACCACGGCGCGAAGTATTCGATGTTCGGCGCTGCCCGAACGTCTTTGGAGAGGTTCGGCGTCCCGCCGTGCCACGCGCGGAGATCGCGAAAGATTCCGCAGCCGGCAGGCGCCGGGCCCACCGTGCTCAACTTCATCCACTCCGGTTCGTCGGCGAGGTTCGGGATCGGGTTCCGCGAGTTCTGCGTGCCCGGGATCTGCCTGGTCGGGCCGTTCTCCGGCGTGAGGTCGATCATCGGGAAGTTGATGGTCACGGCAGGGACGGGCAGTTCCCGGGTGGAGACTCGACCCGTGGGGTCATGAAGTTCGGACCACACGTTGTCGGAGTGGAGGCCTTGATACTCGATCGCGCCGGGCATTGCTACGTCTCCGCCTGCACCAATCACGATGTAGTTGGGAGAGCCGAAGATGGCCTTCAGGATCGGGGTCGTCGTCGGCATGTCGACCAGCTCGACCCATTCGTCGACGTGAAGCATGTGTCGAGATGCCGAGCTGCTGCCGAAGGAGAATCGGTGGGGCAGGCCTCCGGCTCCACCACCGGCCGCGCACGTGGGATCGACGGCCAGCATCTCAGCGAGGGCGCGCTCCGTAGCGCGTCGCAGTCGGGCGAGTTGCTCAGCGCCGAGCAGGTCCCGCACCACCACGAACCCGTCGCGATGGAAGAGTTCGGCAGCGCGCTCGACCTCGCATGGATCGAGGATCTCGAGCCCCTTGATGCCGTTGTAGCGCTTGAGCCTCGCGCGCAGCTTCACGACGCTGGGATCGTCGTACGCGCGCGTCCAGCCGGCACATGCCGGATCACCGCCGATGAGGTTGTAGTGCTCGGGGGTGGTCTCGATGTCTTCGGCCGGGGGAGTCTCCAGCCCGAGCGGGTTGCTGTTCGTCGTCTGTGTTACGGCGCGATTGGCGAAGCCGTTCGGAGGTACGGAAGAGTGCCAACCGAGTTGGCCGGGTCGGGCTTGGATGTCAGTCAATGTGCCGGACGATAATTGCTGCAGCATTGCGACGCCGCACCCAGCGCCGCGACGCGGTTGGTTCCCGCGGCGTCAGGAAGCCGGGCGTCGGCGGCGGCGGGCCAGCACCAGGGCAGCTGCGCCCACGACGAGCGCGACGCTGCCGATGAGTGGCGTCGCGCCGACGTCGTTGCCTGTCCTGGGCAGCGTGACGTTGGGGCTCAACGGAATCGTTGTCACAGGGGCAACAGTTGTCGTCGTGCTGGCCGTGGGGGCCGTCGATGGAATGCAGCTCGGCGCTGTGAACACGTTGTTGTCGAGGGTGACGGACCCGTTGCGGGCAAGTGCCCGCCCATGAACGACAGCGCCGGTCTGGACCGAGATCGACGTGAGCGCCATCACGGTGCCGACGAACAGCGAGCCTGTTGCCAGCGTGGCGGAACTACCGACCTGCCAGAAGATGTTGCATTCTGAGGCGCCGTTGATGAGTTCGATCGAGCTGCCCGGGCCGGTGATCAACGTTGAATCGGTTTCGAAGATGAACACGGCTGCGGAGTTGCCCTGGCCGTCGAGTACCAGGTGTCCGGACAGGCTCAGCGGCCCCATGGCGGTAGCCGCGTAGATTCCCGGGATCAAGGTTGAACCAACGAGGTCCGGGTTGGTCTGGAAGAACTCGGGCACACGACCATCAGCGTCGTTGTAAGCAATCGTCAAGTCACTTTGTGCTTGAAGAGAAACAGCGTTGGCTACCTCGGTGGAACCGAGAACTGTTCCGTTGGGAGGGCCGCCGAAACCGACCACTGCCGGGCCGGGATCCACGCCGAGGCTCTGGCCGAGAACAGTGGGACCGGTGTTGGTGACCGTTTGCCCGCCGAGCACCGAAAAGTTCGCCGCTGTCCCCAGTGGCACGGTCGGGACGATCCCGGCGTTGGCTGTCTGACTCACCATCAGCATCGCGGCGATGCTGACCACAGCCATCGGCACGGCCAGCCGCCGGGAACGGCGACCGCGCGATGTCGTGATGTGTGGGCGGATGTTTCGTGTCATGCCGAGCTCCTGAGTCTTCGTCCGTCGGTGGTCCGGCGGCCGTGCCACCCTGCGGTGGAGTAGGCCCGTGACCAGGCGCCTGCTCGCGCAGGGTTGACCGTTCTACGAAGAACAAGGAAGTTTCCCGACTTGCCATGGAGTCCTGTACCCGGCACGGTTCAGTCGTAGACATGCTTCGACTCGACAGACTTTTCGCGGGGGATAACGGCAGGTAGTGGTGTCAAAGGCCGCAGATGTGACGGTTGTCTCGTCCAGGTTTCGAAACATTTCGCCGAGCCCATTCGTTTTATTTCGTAACGTATTCGTCATATACGTCACGCGTTCGTAAAATGAGGCGGAGCGACGCACATCCCAGAACCAATGCGTAAACGTCGCGTCCCTGGACGCAGACGTGAACAACAAAGTCAGGAGACAGATATTCATGCACGACGTTCTCGAACATGAATCCCCTGCCCCTTCGAGGGTCACGGTGTCGCCGAGTCGGGCGACTCCGTCATACGCGCCGTCACATCATCCGAGTCATCACACGGGTGTTGTGGTCCTGTTGCCGCTGCGGCTGTTTCTCGCTGCAGGCTGGTTGCGAGCCGGCGCGGAGAAGCTGATCGACCCGCAGTGGTGGACAGGCGCCAAGCTGCGCACGTTCGTTGGTGCACAGCACGACGCGGCCCTGCCGTTCTTCCGTCCGGTGATGGACGGCCTCATTGCGCCGAACGCACAGTTCGTCGCCATCGTAGTTGTAGTCACTCAGCTGCTGTGTGGTCTGGCCATCGCGATCGGCAAACCCCTCCGGCCCGCGTTGCGTTGGGTCTTCCTCATGAATGTGGTGTTCATCATGACGGGCAAGGTGAATCCCTCGGCGTTCTACTTGGTGATGGAGATCGTTCTCCTGTTCGCCATTGCCGATGGAGTCATCAGCGTTCGTCCGAGCACGCCTTCGAGGCGAACTGTTGCCGCAGCAGGTGTATCTGCAGGTCTTGCAGTTGCAGTCGCCCCGTACATCCGGACCATCGAACCCGCCAAGGTCATCGATGACCCCGCCATGATGCTGACGTTCGTCGGTTTCATCATCACAGTCACCCTGTTGCTGCGCATGTCCGCCCATCGACCGCCGAAGACCTTCTATCTGCGTCGTGTGTGGTCAACGTGGTACGCGGGATGGATGCATGCCAAGCCGAAGAAGGTCGTGCGTCATGAGTACGAGCTGCGGTTCTCGCCGCGTGGTAGTGAGTTCGCACCCCCAGCGACAGAGAGTGTGGTTTCCTCGCTGCCGCCGGTGCCGCTTCGTGGCTCGCCGCGCAGGATCCAGGATGCGTGGGCGTCCGGCGAGTCGTAAGAGATCACACAACACCGATCGGAAGAAGACGTCGAGCGGACCCCGCTCGACGTCTTCTTCTCTTGGCACCCACCTTGAAGCGAAACCTTGCCTGAGGCAACATGACGCATGCTCGGATCGACGGGTTCACTCAGTCGTCGATTCGACGTCGTGGCGGCGGTGATGCGCCAGAAGGATCTGCGTCGCCTTCAACTTGGCTGGGCAGCGTTCTTCCTTGTCGACGGAATCACGCTGGTGGCGCTCTCGGTGTGGGCATTTCGGCACGCCGGCACCCGCGCAGTCGGGCTCGTCGGGCTGGCTCGTCTGCTTCCCGGCGCGATCGCCTTGCCCTTCGGCGCTTGGGCTGCCGATCGATTCTCCCGTCAGCGAGTCGTGACAGCAGTGTTCCTCGCGATCTCGTGCACCAATGCTGCCATCGCGGTGGCACTGGCACTTCGCGGGCCCGCAATCCTGATCTACCTCCTTGTCGGCGCGAGCAGCGTCGCAGCCACTCCGTATCGCTCTGCCCATCTCGCCCTCTGTCCGCTGGTGGCACGGTCACCGGCGGAGCTCGTGGCGATGAACGTCACGGCCGGCACCCTCGAGGGTGTGGTCAGCTTTGCCGGCCCCGCACTCGCAGCATCGCTCTTGTTCTTGACCGGTGCGTGGTTCGTCGTCGCGGTGGCGGCTCTCGCCTCGCTCGGTGGACTTCGTGCTGTCTCGGGCATACACCTCGACGTCGATCCCTCGAAGGCGGTCCGCCGCGCGAACGACCGCCCCCTCGCAGCGTTGCTTGGCGGCCTCGCCGAACTGCGACGGAACCACGACATGGCGATCGTCGTCGGTTGCTTCGTCGCCCAACTGCTGGTGCGCGGCTTTCTCACCGTGCTGTTGGTCTCGATCTCGTTCGACGTCGTCGGCCTCGGAAGCAGCGGCGTGGGTTGGTTGGCCGCTGCAATGGGAATTGGCGGGATCGCCGGCGGGTTCTACTCCGTCTCCCTTATGGGTCGGCGGCGACTCGGCCATCCGTTCGCGCTAGCGCTCGTGCTGTGGGGCATGCCCATCGCAGTGATCGCTCTCGTGCCGTACAAGGTGGTCGCACTTGCGGCGATGGTGACAGTTGGGGTCGGCAACGCCATGCTCGATGTCGCCGGGTTCACGCTGATCCAGCGGCTGGGCGCGGACCGATCGCTGGGCCGCGTGTTCGGCGTGCTGTTCTCGTTCGGAATCGCGTTGGGAGGTTTGGGCTCCCTCGTGGCGCCGACTCTGGCTTCGGCACTCGGGCTGCGACCGTTCATGATCATCGTGGGTTGTCTGCTGCCCGCCGCAGCGCTGGTTCTTCTGCCGCGCTTCAATGCCGTCGATCAGCGTTCGGAGCCACAACCCGAGTTGGTCGCTCTCTTCTCCAACATCCCGCTGCTGGCGCCGCTGTCTCCGACAACACTTGAAAAGATCGCTGCTCGTTGCGCGCTGACCGAAGTGCAGGCGGGAGATGTGATCGTTGCAGAGGGCGACGCAGGCGATCAGTTCTACGCGATCGTCGACGGACAGGTGGAAGTGCGCAAAGGCGGGACGACGCAACGCCTGCTGGGGCCCGGCGACCACTTCGGCGAGATCGCACTGCTTCGCAGCACCAGCCGCACCGCGACGGTGATCGCAGTATCCGGCGTGCATCTGGCGGCGCTGGGCACGCCCGAGTTCCTCGACGCGCTGGCCAGTAGTGAGACCGCTTACGGCATCGCGTGGCGAGCCACGGACGAGATGCTGGCTGACCAGGTGACCTGATGCGTCAGGTCGTCGCCCTCGACGACGGGGCGCACCATTGTTTCGCCGTCCGCACGCGACTGACACGAGGGGAAACGGTCACTTCCTCCTCGCGTATTCTTCACGCTTCGGTGGGTGGTCGATACGTTTCACGCACCATCTCGTCGATGTCTGCACCGTCCTGCTCGACCGGCTCCATGTACAAGCGTCCCCAAGCAATTCGCTCGCTGTCGATTCCGAGCACAGTGATCCCACGCATCTCGAACGGTGCACCATCACTGTGGGTTCCCGACCAACGCCATTCGGAGATCTCGACGCCGTCGTCTGCAGTGGTGGTCAGCAGGAGCTCGGCGCGGAAGTCCGGCACGCCCGCAAAGACGCCTGACCAGTTCTCCCTGACCTGCTCACTGCCCGTGAAAGCCCGGCTCGGATGCGCCGGTTGCTCGCTGCGGTAGTCCGGGGCAAACATGGACACAAAGCGGCCGAGATCATGTCCATTCATTGCTGAGAGCATCGTGTCGGTGATCTTGCCCATGACCCCTCCGCGGCGGTCGCGAAATCCGCACGCGACCTTAGACGACGACCCCCTGGACCGTCAGGATGATGATCGAGCGCACCAACGCTGGCATACCGGTGACGCGCTCGCGCGCATCGCTCCAAAGACGGCGCTGAGCGCGCCGGTCCAGTCCATCCACGAATGGCGCGAGCTGAGCCATGCCCAGACGCCACGCGACGAGGTCGTCCGATGCCAGTTCTGGGAAGTCAATGCGCACCACTTCCGCCACCGCATCGAACAGCCCTGCGCGCCTCGCCACGTCTAGGGCGCCTTCGACAGTACTCAGCTGCTGCACGACGTCGCGGCGCAGCTCCTGGTACCACGCGGGCTCCACCCATCCGGCGTCTCGGGCCGCGTGATCGACTGCGCGCTTGGCGGGATGGTCGTCGTCGGTCGCGTAGGCCGAGGCGACGACGGTGCCTGCGCGGCTTGTCACGCGCGCCGCTTCGCGCAGCGCGACTACCGGGTCGGTGACATGGTTGAGCGAGAACGCGGCGACCACCGCGTCGAACACGCCATCGTTGAACGGCAACGCGTATGCGTCGCCCACACACGCTGGCTCGTCGCGGCAGCCGTGGGCCAACATGCCGAACGAGGCGTCGAGGGCCACAACATGTGCGCCACGCCGGCGGATCGCTCGCGTGGCGGCGCCGGTGCCCGCGCCGAGGTCCAACGCCAGCGACGTGTGATCCAGTGTCGGGCATCGGTCGATCAGCTCCGCGGCGAGCCGATCGTAGATGCGCACGGGGCCTCGTTGCCACGCTGCGCCGGTCGCGTCGTAGGCCGCGGCCACCTCGCGGGTCACAGCCGCGCCAGGCCCTCAGCGGCGCGGTCGCACCACCAGCCGAGCTCGGCGCCGTCACCCAGGGCTTTCTCCCAGCCGAATTGCACCACCGCGCCGAGCATCGCCAGCGACAGCTGACGGTCCCACCAGCCCTCGGTCGCTAGGCCGTGCCGTTCCAGCGCCGAGCGGAAGTCGGTCATGACCCGCTCCTTGCCGTGTCCGGCGGGCAGCTTGGCCCGGTTCAACGCAAGGTACCAGCCGAGCTCGTGGCAAGCGGGTCCGGCGCCTAGGTGCACCCAGTCGATGAGGACGGTGCGGCCACCGGCGGTGCCGAGGTTGCCAGCCTTCCAATCGCCGTGCAAGAAGCACGACGGGGTGGCGGCGAGCGCGTCGGTCAACGGGGCTACGTCGCGGCGCAGGGCGTCGATGCCCGTGGCGACCTCGCGCGGTGCACGTTCAGCGAAGCGGGCCCAACCTTCGTCGGCGATCTGCGGTACCCGCTCGGGCCAGCCGAGTGCGCGGTCCCCGTCGATCGCGGCGTGACCGAAGAACTCCCACCGACCCCGGTACGGCATGAGCCCGAGGCCGTCGTGCCAGTCCCACGTCGCCGCGCACATGGTGGCGAGATGGTCGATGAAGTCGAGGTGCTGCTGCTCCTCGAATGCCACGTCGCCCAGCGTGGCGAGAGCGGTCGACAGATCACGCATGAGGATGGCCGCGCCCAGGCCGTCGCGGCCGACGCCGCCCGCCATACCGACGATGCCGTGGTCGATCACGTCCGTGGCGACGTCGTAGAGCCCGGCCGCCCACGCACGGACCGGGCGGCAGTCGACATCGTGCGTGGCACGCATCGCGAAGTCGTCGTCGATGTGTAGGTACTTGACGATCATCTGCTCTTCGCCGAACCACACCCGCTCGAAGTGCGACCCGGATCGGCTGTCCGCCGGATGGAACGCTTCTCGCCGGCTCGCGCCCTCGAGAAGCTCCTCCACCGAACCGGCCACGGTCCTCGGCCGCAACAGCACACGCATCTCGCCCATCATCGTCCCACCTTCGCCATCGACGCCAGCAGTTCCGCGTGTGGAGGTGGTGCATCGTGTGTTCGCTTTTTAGTTGGTCATCGGCGTCGCCCCGATGTCGGCGAGCGCTGCTTGGCCGGACCAGGCCAACTTCGGGGAGGCCGTGCAGGTCCACCAGCGCGTTGCCCTGACCGGAGACCCCTTCGTTGAGCTTGACGATGACCTCGGCCATCGGGCACTGCTGTCTCATCGAGATCACTGCATCGGCGACTGCGTCGAGGTTGCGCAGATCCTCGCACCCCAGAGGGTGGCGAACGCCCGTCTCGGCGAACAGCCGCCGGCATCCAGTCTTAGTGCCAAGATGTACCAGTCGCGGGTCGGCGCCGTACATCGGGATACCGAGCACCACGGCGATATCCCGCTCGAGTTCTGTGGTGTTGTACGGAATGAGGTGAGACCGCGACGTGTCAGGGATGAGCGCCGCGATCCGGCGGAGAAGTCGTGGCCGCTCGAGCAGTTTCTGGCTGAGCGGGCGGGCGGTCCCGTCGCCAACCGACACGAGTGTCAGCCGGGCCCGGGCGTGGCTGTGGATCACGTCGGGGAGCAACGTTAAGTAGTACTCGACGATGGCCGGCGCAATCGGTCTCGACGTCACGTAGACCATACGCAGGCGAGGTTCGCTCAACAAAGGAGCAGGAAGAGAAACCGCTCCTCGAATGCCTGGGTCATGCTGCCACTGCCGTCGCCGAGCCGATCAAGTGTCACGGACGGGATGACCACCACCGATTCGTTCTCGGCGTTCAGACGCATCGCGCTCCACACGCTCGGCATGTTCTGCTGGAGGAGATCGAAGATCTCATACCGTTGCTGATCACTCAGTTCGGACAGGCTGACCTCGCCGGTCTGGGTCGTCGTCGCACCGACGGTCGCGCTGTGGTCGGCGTCGACGACCATCTCGCTCATTTCGGTGCCCCGGTCGTGTTGACGATGAGCACGTCGCATGGGGCGCGTTTGGCGACGTCACCGGCAATCGAGCCGAGCACACGAGCGACGCCCTGGCCCCGGTTGTTGCCGATGGCGATGATTGATGCGTTGAGCCGGACCGCTTCGTCGCAGAGTGCCTTGGCGGGCTTGCCGATGATGACGGTATGCGTGACTGGGGTGGTGGCATGAATCGCGCCAGCCAGCGCTCGTACGGTCTCGTCGGCCATGCTGATTGAGTCGAGCTGCCAGTGCGGGGAGCGGGAACGGAGTACCCCGATGGATTGGCGAGATGGCACGGCCATGACGATGTGCAATGGCTTGCCAGCGGTGGCGGCCAGGGCTGCGGCTCGCTTGGCGGTGGCTGTGGCTGTTGCGCTGTCGTCGACGCCGACGATTATCTCGTTCATCTTGATGCTCCTGTCGTTGGGGATCCATCTCCGGTCGGGTGGTTCTTGGTG
>JANMMQ010000271.1:0-2016 GCA_031373465.1 Ilumatobacteraceae bacterium
GATCCAGGAGAAGCGGGGCGCGCTCGACTTCGAACTGACGAAGGAGAAGGTCAAGAAGAAGGAGCTGATGCACTTCACGCGCCAGCTCGCCGTCTTCGTCAAGGCCGGCATCCCCATCACCGAGGCGATGCAGATCATCGGGGACGAAACCCAGGACGTGGCATTGCAACGGACGATCACCATGATGGTCGACGATCTGCGCAACGGCGGAACGCTGTCCGAGGTCGCCGGAAAGCACCCCGAATCCTTCCCCAACTACTACATCGGCATCGTTCAATCAGCCGAACTGACCGGCAAGCTCGACGAGACGTTGGAGAGCCTCGCCGGCTACCTCGAGCGCGAGGTCGAGACACGGGCCAAGGTGGTCTCGGCCCTGTCGTACCCGGGCGTCGTCATGGTGATGGCGATGTTTACGGTCGTAGTGCTGGCCGGCTATGTGCTCCCGCAGTTCAAGCCACTCTTCGAAGAGCTCGATGCCAAGCTGCCACTGACCACACGGTCGTTGCTGTTCGTCGCGACCTTGTTCAGCACGCTGTGGTACATCCCCTTCAGCGTCTTCTGTGCCTGGGCGGGAACGTTATATTGGTTGTTCAAGACTGACGGCGGGCGTCCGGTCAAGGACAGGCTGATCTTGAAGATCCCGGTCATCAAGGGCATCGTCGAATATGCCATCCTCGAGCGGTTCTGTCGCATCCTTGCGGCCATGGTCAAAGCCGGTGTGCCTCTGCCCGACGGGATGAAGACCACAACTGACGCCACAGCGAACATCGTGTACCGCGAACGTTTGGAGATCGCCCAGGTCGAGATGATGGAGGGTGCGGGATTTTCCAAACCACTCGCCGCCACCGAGCTCTTCCCGGGCGCTGCCAGGCAGATGTTCAAGGTCGGCGAAGAGACCGGCACGCTCGACGAGCAGCTCGAGGTGGCCAGCATCTACTTCGATCGCGAGTTGGAGAGCCGGATCAAGAAGTTCACGACGATGTTCGAGCCGATCATGATCATCTTCGTGGGCCTCATCGTCGGTTTCGTCGCAGTCGCACTCGTCCAGGCGATGTACGGCGTGCTGCAAGGGGCGAAAGACGCCGCGTGACGTTCCGGCGGAAGCTCGGCGACGCGGAATGAGGTCTTTCCCCGTGTCGACGCGATCGTGTCGATCGCGTTGATCGCGTTGATCGGCAGGCACGGTCACCCGTCGTCTCGCTCGTTGGCGGTTCGGGGACAGACGTGTCTTCGGTTTGGTGAAGGAGTTCATGTCTGCTGGCCTCTGAGGATGGCACGATTTCGTGGTCATGGTCCACGGGCACCCGCGCCGATAATGAAGCGCTCTGGGATGAGGTTGCGACGGTGCTCCAACCGCTCGCGCGCCCGTCGGTTGAAAAGACGAGAGTCTGCCACTCGATGAAGGGTTCGACTTCTTGGGATGGCATATCGAGCGCCGCGACCGCCGAAGCCGGACCGGCAAGAAAGCGATCTAAACCTACCCGTCCATGAAGGCGCTTGCCTCCGTGGTCGACAAGGTCCGATCGCTCACTCGCGAGCACAAAGCCGAATGCTCGCAGACCTGCTCAGCCGGTTGAATCCGGTGCTGCGGGGATGGTGCAACGACTTTCGCAACCTTGGTGTGTCCTCACGGACCTTCAACTACGTCGACCGCTACGCATTGATGCGCATCGTCGCCTGGCTCCGCCAACGCCACCCCCGGCTGAACATGCACATCCTGGTTCGCCGCCACCTGCCCGGTTGGAGGATCAGCGACGGAGGGATCGAGATGTTCCGACCCAACAAGGTCAACATCGAACGCTACCGATACCGGGGCCACACGATCCCGACACCATGGACGAGCACGTCAACAACAGGGACACCCCGCACCAGCGGCATGTCACACCCTCCGGGCTCCCGATCGCGTACGCGCTGACCAGCGCGAAGACCGACCAATTACGGGACCCTCGGCACCATCAATCACGAGCGAACGCGCCGTGCCGGCCCCAGACCAACGGCGAGGTCGAGCCTTCAACC
>JANMMQ010000305.1:0-9327 GCA_031373465.1 Ilumatobacteraceae bacterium
GACTCGTGATGGAGATTGCCCTCTCGATCACCGATCTGCGAATCGACGTGGCCGGCAGCGGTGCCGACATCGTCGACGACGTCAACCTCACGATCGCGCCCGGCGAGGTGCTCGGTCTTGTCGGCGAATCGGGCTCGGGCAAGACCACCGTCGGCCTCGCTGTCCTCGGCCATGCCCGCCGCGGCGTGAAACTTGCTCGTGGCGAAGTGTCGATCGGCGATGCGGCGATGCTCGCACTTGGCGACGTCGCCTTGCGGCACGCGCGGGGCAAGCTCGTCTCCTACGTCCCGCAGGATCCCTCGACTGCCCTGAACCCGGCGTTGAGGATCATCAAGCAACTCACAGAAGTTCTGGAGTTCCACGACTTCGGCGGCAGCGACACAGCGCGTCGTGCCCGTGTCCAGGAAGTGATGAGCGAGGTGCTGCTGCCCAGCACCCCCGAGTTCGTGCGCCGCTATCCGCACCAGCTCTCCGGCGGCCAACAGCAGCGTGTCGGGCTGGCAATGGCATTCGCCTGCCGCCCATCGGTGATAGTGCTCGACGAGCCAACAACCGGTCTCGATGTCAGCACGCAAGCCCACGTGCTGACGACCATCCGCGAGTTGTGCCACGCCCACAGCGTGGCCGCGTTGTACGTCACCCACGACTTGGCCGTCGTCGCCAACCTGGCCGATCGTGTTGCGGTGATGTATGCGGGACGCATCATCGAGCAGGGCCCGGCGTCGGAGCTGTTCTTCAATCCCGCCCATCCGTACACCCGACACTTGATCGCCGCCGCACCGGACATGTCGACCGACCACGAGATGGTCGGCCTGCGCGGCCGGGCTCCGGCTCCTGGCCGGCGTCCCCTCGGGTGCTCGTTCGCGCCGCGGTGCGAGCTGGCCATCGACCAGTGCCGCGCCGAGTTCCCCGCTGAACAGGAGGTCTCGATCGGCCGCCTGGTTCGTTGCATCCGCCCCTTCGAGGTGCCGCAACGGACTCAGCACATGACCGCGCACTCCGCACCGATCGCCGCGTCCGCCACGCATGCGCTGATGGTGCGCGACGTCTGCGCGTCGTACACCGGGCACGAGGTCGTCCACAACGTCGACCTCCATGTCGATCGTGGTGAGTGCCTGGCCCTCGTCGGTGAATCCGGATCCGGAAAGACCACGCTGTCGCGCTCTATCGGCGGGCTGCACCGCGAGTGGACCGGTGAGATCCTGCTCGGCTCCGTGCGGTTGGCACCGTCCGCGCGTGATCGCACGACGGCGCAGCGCCTGCGGATCCAGTACGTGTTCCAAAATCCCTATAGCTCGTTGCAGCCCCGCCGCACCGTCGGCGATTCCGTGGCGCGACCGCTGCTGATCGGTGGGGCATCGAAGACGGACGCAGCCCGCAAGGTCGGCGAGATGCTCGAGCGTGTCGCGCTGACTGCGAGCTACGCCAACCGCTTTCCGGATCAGTTGTCGGGCGGCGAACGGCAACGAGTGGCCATCGCCCGGGCGCTGGTCAGCCGGCCCGAGGTGCTGGTGTGCGATGAGGTCACCTCGGCGCTCGACGTGTTGGTGCAAGCCTCGATCGTCGAGCTCTTGGGCGAACTGCGGCGCGACCTCGGTCTGGCGATGCTCTTCGTCACCCACAACCTGCCGTTGGTCGCGTCGATCGCTGATCAGATCGCGGTTCTGGCGGACGGCAAGCTGGTCGAGGCCGGGCCGACCGAGCGCGTGCTGCACTTCCCCGAAGCGGAGTACACCAAGCGGCTGATCGCGGATACGCCGCAGATCTCTGACGTCAGCTGAGCTGACAGCGCCTCAGCCTGCTGCGAACCATGTCGCGGTCGACGTAGCAGCCCTGCAGATGGCGCCGCCCGGACTGCGGTGCGAACTCGGTCCGTCCATGGAGGATGCGGCGGTTGTCGAAGCACATGGTGCCGCCTGCCGCCAGTCGCAAGGTCAGCACCAACGCCGGATCGCGGAGGATGCTCCACAGCGCGAGGTAGGCGTTGTAGAAGCGCTCATCGGCATTGGCGTCGACGTCGCGGATCCAGTTGTTGAAACGAATGGAGACGGGCTCGTCGTCGGCGTCGAGCTCGATGATCGGGGCCGTGTAGCGGATGTCGTCGACAGCATCGTGGAACCTGAAGGGGACGTGTGTCGTGGTCAGGATCTCGAACGACTTCGGGTCGGTGTCGCGTAGTTGCTTGGCAACCTCGACACCGTCGGCCAGCATCGAGTCACCACCGGTTGCCTCGTTGGTCAGCGCGTGCAAGAACTGGAAGTCGGGCGGGCTGGCCCAGTTCGGCAGGTCGGTGTGCAGGTCGAGCCCCGCCGCGGTGTACGCCGAGTTGTTGGGATCCGGCCGCGACTCGACGTCGAAGATGGTGCCGAAGTTGGTCGGCCTGGCGTAGCCGATCCTCTCGGCGAGTCGGATGACCTCGCCGCTCACGTTGGGCGTGTCCTCGACGATGATCGCGCCGTTGGCCAGCATCGCAGTGAGCCATCGCTGCATGCCACTGTCGGTGTCCAAGTCGGCATAGTTGATCCGCGGTAGCGGCGTCAGCGGGCGCTGAACCTCGTCCATCTTGGCGCGCGAATGCCACAAGGCGGCCGGAAAGACACCGATGTGGCCGGCATCCCACTCGACGGTGATGCTGCCAGCAGCATCCGTCGTGATCAATCGTGGCTGCACATCGAGCCGGTCGATGAGGGTGACGGTGCGCTCGCGCGTGACGGGGTGCAGGCACCGCGGGCAGGGACAGTTGTCGATCAACCACTGCGGAGGCGGTAACAGCGACGGAGAAGCCATGACGATCAAGTCTGGCAGGTCGGGGTCGGGTAACTTCGTCCCATGGCCGCGAACGAATCAGGCACTCCTGTCGACATCAAACCCCGAAGCCGCGAGGTCACGGATGGCATGACCAAGGCGCCGGCACGAGCCATGCTCCGCGCTGTGGGCATGACGGATGACGACTGGGAGAAGCCGCAGATCGCCATCGCCTCGGCCTGGAACGATGTGACGCCTTGCAACATGACACTTCGCAAGCTGGCCGAGCACACCAAGGCGGGCGTGCGCGCAGCAGGCGGGTTTCCGATGGAGTTCGGGACTATCACCGTCAGCGATGGCATCAGCATGGGACATGAGGGCATGCGCGCGTCGCTCGTCAGCCGCGAGGTCATCACCGACTCCGTCGAATGCGTGATGCACGCGGAGCGACTCGACGGGTTCGTCGGTCTGGCCGGCTGCGACAAAAGCATCCCGGCCATGCTCATGGCCGCTGCCCGGCTCGACCTGCCCAGTGTTTTCGTCTACAACGGGTCGACACTGCCCGGCGAGCACAACGGCGTGGCACTCGACATCACCAGTGTGTTCGAAGCCGTTGGCGCGTGCGCGCTCGGCAAGATCACCGAAGAAGAGCTCGGTCAGATCGAGCGCAAGGCCTGCCCCGGTGAGGGTGCATGTGGCGGGATGTTCACGGCCAACACCATGAGCTCCATCGCCGAGGCCATCGGGATGTCGTTGCCGGGAACTGCCTCGCCACCCGCCGTCGATCCGCGTCGCGAGGGCGATGCGCGCCGCGCCGGTGAGGCGGTCGTCAACATGCTGCGACTGGGCATCACGCCGCGGATGATCATGACGAAGCAGGCGTTCGAGAACGCCATCGCTATCACCTCGGCGCTCGGCGGTTCGACCAATGCGGTTCTGCATCTCCTGGCCATCGCCAACGAGGCCGGCGTCGAGTTGCACCTCGATGACTTCAATCGCATCGCCGCCAAGGTGCCACACATCGCCGACATGAAGCCCGGCGGCAAGTTCCACATGAGCGACCTCGACCGCGTCGGCGGCGTCCCGGTCGTGATGAAGCACCTGCTCGACGCCGGCCTGCTGCACGGCGATGTGCTGACGGTGACGGGCAGAACCATGGCCGAGAACCTCGCCGAGCTCGATCCGCCGCCGCCCGACGGAGTCGTCGTCTATCCACTCGATCAGCCGCTGCATAGCGAGGGGGGCATCAACGTCCTCACCGGTTCGTTGGCGCCGAAGGGCGCCGTGGTCAAGGTGGCAGGTCTGAGCAAGGAGCAGATGCGCTTCGTGGGAACGGCGAGGGTGTTCGACGGAGAAGATGGGGCAATGGACGCGATCCTCGCCGGATCCGTGGTGCCAGGCACCGTCCTGGTGATCCGCTACGAAGGTCCCAAAGGTGGGCCGGGGATGCGCGAGATGCTGGCCGTCACGGGTGCCTTGAAGGGTGCCGGTCGGGGTGCCGACTGCGCTCTCATCACAGACGGTCGGTTCAGCGGCGGGACGTGGGGGTTCTGCATCGGCCACGTCGCGCCCGAGGCTGTCGACGGCGGTCCCATCGCCTTCGTGCGCGACGGTGACCAAATTCTGATCGACGTTCATGAGTTGACGCTGGATCTGCTCGTCGACGATGGCGAGCTGGCCAGGCGGCGAGCGTCGTGGGCCCCCAATCCGCCTCGCTACACCAGCGGTGTGCTCGGCAAGTACGCCAAGTTGGTGCAGGGTGCCGAAACCGGCGCGATCACCAACACCCTTTAGGCAACGGGCTCGGTAAGACGGATGAACCTTCACGAAGTACTCGAGCTGATCCAACTCCGCCGTTTCGAGCGCGATCCGGTGCAGCGGTTGCTGAACCGCTCGCACATGCCCGATGACTTTCGCAAGGTCGCCAAGCGCAAACTGCCGAAGGCGGTGTTCGACTACGTCGAGGGCGGTGCCGAGGAAGAGATAGCGCTCCTCGCAAACCGCCAGGCGTTCACGAGGCGCAAGCTGAATCCGCAGCTGCTTCGCGACGTGTCGGTCACTGATCTCACGGGCGAGTTGTTCGGGCATCAACTCGAGGTGCCGATCGGATTGGCACCAACCGGATACACCCGGATGATGCACCCGAGCGGCGAGGTGTCGGCCTGCCTGGCGGCGAAGGAAAAGGGGATCCCGTACACGTTGTCGACGATGGGCACGACGACCATCGAAGACGTCGCCGCGACCGGTCACCCCAACCTGTGGTTCCAGCTGTACGTCACCAGCGATCGACGGCTCAGTGACCCGTTGATCGATCGTGCAGCCGGAGCCGGATACCAGGCCCTCGAGATCACCATCGACACCGTCGTGACCGGACGTCGCACTCGCGACATGCGCAACGGCTTGACCATCCCGCCGCAGCTCAGTCCGCGCACCATCGTCGACATCGCCCGTCGCCCCGGGTATTGGATCGGGATGTTGCGCAGTCCTGCGATCGGGTTCGCCAACTTCACCGCGCTCACTACCGCGGAGGTCAAGAGCGCTGCCTCAACGCGCATCGGATCGTTGTTCGATCCATCGCTGAACTGGGTCGATGTCGAAGCGATTCGCAAGAGATGGAGCGGGCCCCTGCTGCTCAAAGGTCCGATCGGGCCCGCTGACGCCCGCCGGGCTCTCGACCTCGGCATCACCGGGTTCCATCTGTCGAACCACGGCGGTCGCCAACTCGACCGTTGCACACCGACGATCGACATGCTCGCACCTCTGCGTGTTGCGGTCGGTCCCGACGTACCGATCGTGATCGATTCCGGCATACGCCATGGCGGCGACATTGCAATTGCGATCGCGCTGAGCGCGGACTCTACGTTCATCGGTCGTCCGTATGTGTACGCGGTCGCAGCCGCAGGACAACGCGGGGTCGAGCACCTCATCAGGTTGTTGACCGATCAGCTGCGGTCGGTCATGCAGCTGATCGGAGTGACAACGCTTGCCGAACTCCGCAAACACGGCCCGGAGCTGATCAGCGAGCCGGGCTGAAGCGCGCAGCTACCAGCCGCCACCCAATCAGGAAGAAGCCGGTGAACAGCGTGGCGACGATGATGAACGGCAGCGCCGTGCCGCGATCGAACACCAGGTTGCGCAGCACCATGCCGAGCGCGACCGTGATCGGCCAGATGATGAATGCGGTGTCGATCTGCGTCGGGTTCCTCCACGCACGAGCGACCATCCACCCGACCGCGAGCGCGATCAGGAACGGGGCGGCCACGGTGGCGATCCCGTCGACAGCTGTGCCTTCGTCGTGGTTGCGGCGGCCTATGGCGACGAAGACAACGATGACAGCGATGTCCGCGAGCGCGGCCAGTGCTAGGCGCCGGCTCACATCTGACCCGCGAAGCCCCCGAGTTGCCCCCGGAAGAACAACAGCGGAGCCGGCTGACTCTCAGGATCGGCGTGGTCCATCCCGACAACCAGGCCCATCACGAAGAAGTGGTCACCAGCGTCGACCACTTCGGCTGTGTTGCAGTCCATCCCGGCGCTTGCTCCGTCGAGGATCGGAGACCCAGTGATGGGCGACGGCGCCCAAGTGACGCCTTCGAACGGCTCCTCGATGCTGCACTTGGCGAATCGCCAACACAGGTCACCGTGGTTGATCCCGAGCACGTTGACGCAGAAGCTGCCGGCCGATGCCATGCGCAGCCACCGCTCCGATGTCGTCATCGGCAGGAATCCGACGAGCGGCGGATCGAGTGACACCGAGGTGAACGAGCCGATGGTGAATCCGACGGGCTCGCCGTCGACCATCGCTGTCACGACCGTGACACCCGTCGGGAAATGGCCGAGCACGAGGCGGTATTTCAGCGGGTCGATCGACATCACGCTGGACTGTACTTCCGGTCGGAGCTGCGTTGACAGCCGTGGCACGCTGTGCGGATGATCGAGAAGGCGGCGCTGCGCACACGCATGCGCATGGTTCGCGACATGGTCGACGATCATCTGATCCGCAGTGTGCAACTGTGGGCGCAGGTTGCCGAACTGCCTGAATACATCCGGGCCAACAGCGTGATGGCGTTCGTCGGGTTCAACGGTGAACCAGACACTGATCCGCTGTGCGCCAGGCTGGCTGTCGACGGCAAGCGCCTGCTGCTGCCGCGCGTCGAGCGCAGTGGGATCGTGCCGGCCGACGGCGACAGGCCATTGGTCGCCAGCAAGTTCGGCGTTCAGGAGCCGACGGGGCCCGCGGTCGACGTCGGCGAGATCGACTTCGTCATCGTGCCGGGCCTGGCGTTCACGGTGGAGGGCCACCGGCTCGGCTACGGCCAGGGCTACTACGACCGCTTCCTGCCGACCGTGGCTGCTCCTTCGGTCGGTGTGTGCTTCTCCGACCAGTTGGTCGACGAGATGCCGCTCACGGCGACCGATGTACGAGTCGACAAGGTCATCTCGGCATGACCTTCTTCTCGATCGACGAGTTCAACGACGCCGCCCAGATCGTCGCTCGACACATGGCGCCAACGCCCCAGTTCGTGTGGCCATTGCTCGACGCGAATGTCGGCGCCGAGGTGTGGCTGAAGCACGAGAACTGCACGCCGACGGGCGCGTTCAAGGTGCGCGGTGGGCTCGTGTACATCGACCGCATGGTCCGCGAGCGGCCGCACGTCCGCGGTGTGGTAGGTGCGACCCGCGGTAATCACGGACAGAGCCTTGCCTTCGCCGGTCGCGCGGCCGGCATCCCCGTGACGATCGTTGCTCCACACGGCAACAGCCCCGACAAGAACGCAGCGATGCGAGGCTTCGGTGCCGAGTTGATCGAACATGGTGTCGACTTCCAAGCGGCGCGTGAGTTCTCGGTGCAGGTAGCCGAGGAGCGTGGCTACGAAGCAGTGCCGTCATTTCACCTCGACCTGTGCCGAGGTGTGGCCACGTACGCGCAGGAGCTGTTTGCCGCTGCGGGCGAGCTCGATGCTGTCTACGTCCCGATCGGTCTGGGGTCAGGGATCTGCGGGCTCATCACGATGCGCGATCTGCTCGGTCTGCGCACCGAGATCATCGGTGTGGTCGCGGAGCGGGCTCCCGCAACGGCGTTGTCGTTTGCCGCCGGCGCACCCGTCAGCACCGACACATCTGAGACCTTCATCGATGGCGTGGCGACACGCGTTCCGGATCCGGTCGCCATCGGCATCATCGTCGGTGGTGCCGCTCGCATCGTCCAGATCAGCGATGACCAGTGTGCCGAGGCCGTGCGCATCATGATGCGCTGCACACATCATCTCGTCGAGCCGTCCGGTGCGGCAGCCCTGGCCGGGCTAATGGCCGATCAGGCGGCAGCGACGGACAACGTCAGCGGGCGCCGCGTCGGCTTGATCGTCAGCGGTGGAAACATGGACGCCTCGATCCTCTCCGAGATCCTGGCCGGTCGAACGCCCGCCCCCTGAGCTTGCCTCGCCGCCGCTCTGTGTCGTGAGCCCAGATCGACGGCCACTCCGTCGCCCAAACGTGCGACGTATGTCACATCGCCCTCACAGAGTCGTCTCAGAGTACCGATTCATTGTGGGTCGTGTCCGGTGAACGATTCATCGGCATGATCAAAGGAGAGAAAGTGATGACGACCCCCCGTCGTTCCCTCAAGTCCACCCTGATGCTCGGTGCCATCGTGGCGACAGCCGGTGCTGCTCTGGTGGTGCCGGGTGTCGCCAGCGCGGCGCCCACTCCGGCCACGCCCACTCCGGCCACGACCGAACGCGAACTTCCTGCCCGTTATCAACGGGCGTGCTTGCGAATCCCGAACTTCGAGATTCGCGTCGGCAATGTCATCACCCGCCTCAATGCCGATGCCAGCACCCGTGGGTCGCTGCTGTGGCTGCAGGCTCAGATCGACGACGCCACCGCAAAGGGTCGTACTCAGCTGGCGACCGTTCTTCAGAACCGCCTCGAAGTGCGCAAGCAGACGCTGGTGGTCATGACGAAGCGCCAAGAGCGCCTGACGGCGCTGGTCGAGAAGTGCCGCAATCACGGTGTTGACATCTGATGCGGCCACGGGACACTGATCGGGCACGGGGCGTGATGATCGCGGTCATGACTGCGACCATCGCCCTCGGGCTGGCAGCGTGCGGATCCTCCGCCGCAAGTGGCGATCCCACGCTGCCAGCGGGATCTTCGGTCGCGACGACCGAGGCCACAACAGTGGCGACTGCGGCGGTCACCACCGTTCCGGGCACCACGGCCGTGCCAGTGGCGACCGTGCCGGGCACCGAGCCTGCTGCAACGGCGCCACCGTCGTCGGCAGCGAACCCTGCGGTGGTTGTCGTGAGCGGCGCAGACATAGCTGACCTCGAGAAGCAGCTCGACGAGATCGACCAGCTGCTGGCCGGAGTCGACGCGGATCTCAATCAAGACTGATCCGACCGGCCACAATGGGTGCGTGCCGATGACTGCTTGCCGATGAGCGGGCGCGTGCTGGTGGTCGAGGACGACGACGCCGTGCGCTCGGCAGTCGATCGTGGTCTTGGCGTGCACGGCTTCGACGTCTCCTCGGTCGCGGATGCCGAGTCCGCGATCGAGGTGGTTGCTCGTCGCCGGCCGGACGTG
>JANMMQ010000315.1:0-4542 GCA_031373465.1 Ilumatobacteraceae bacterium
GCTTGGTGGGTCAGGCCGGCGGGGGTGGGGGAGGAGGAGGTGTCATCCCAGGAGGAGGCGGAGGCGGGGGCGGAGCGGAATCGCTGCCCTGGAACGCGCCCTTGAGCTTGTTCATGTCCTTGAGATCGTTGAAGTCGCCACCGGACTCCTTGAAGCCCATGAACGCACCGGCGAAGGCGACGAACACGGAGATCGCCGACAGGATCATCCCGATGCCGCGACCGACGCTGCCACCGAAGGCCTCGATGGCATCGGAGCCGTCGATCGGATTGAAGATGAGCCGGATGAGCAACAGCAAGGCGGCCAAGCCGGTTGCGAGCAACATGATGAGCGGCCATGGCAACGAGCCAGGCTTCATCGTGCCTGTCGCCAACAGGAACGTGACTACGCCAGTGGCGAGGACCAGGATCCATGGAAGCGTGCCCGTCCAGAAGAAGTCGAAGACGTTGCCGCCGCTGGCCGAGCCGATGCCACCGGGACCTTCGATGGTCACCCATTTGAAGAACCCGAAGATGAAGAAGCCGATAGCCCCTCCGATCTTCAACCAGTCGGATGTCTTGAACTTACTCAGATCCACATCTGCCTCCAGTTGGAATGAACTCAGCCCACGCGCACCGTACACCTTGTAAACACTCCGAGAGAGGAATACCCCTCGTCACGTACTCTCGGGGCATGCCCACTGCGTTGCTCTCCGTCTACGACAAAGCCGGGATCGTCGAACTCGCCGAAGGCCTTCATCAACTCGGCTGGAAGGTCGTCAGCAGCGGTGGCACGGCGAAGGCGATCGCTGCTGCCGGGACCCCGGTCACCGATCTGGCCGAGCTGACCGGTGTACCGGCGATCCTCGACCATCGTGTGGTCACCCTTCATCCGAAGATCCACGGCGGCTTGCTCGCTGACCCGACCAAGGCCACCCACCAGGCCGACATGGCCGAGCACGGCATCGAGCCCATCGACCTCGTGGTGTGCAACCTCTATCCATTCGCCAGCAACCCGAGCATCGAGTTGATCGACATCGGCGGCCCGGCGATGGTGCGAGCGGCGGCGAAGAATCACGAGTTCGTCGCGGTCGTCGTCGATCCTGCCGACTACACCGCCGTGCTCGACGAGATCCGGGCCGAAGGCGCGATCAGCGCAGCCACAAAACGGCGTCTGGCGCGCGACGCGTTCGCACAGATTGCTGCCTATGACGCACAGATCGCGACATGGTTCGACGATTCAGTCCTGCCAGAAACCATGCACCTATCACTGGCGAAGGCGCAGTCGCTGCGCTACGGCGAGAACCCCCATCAATCGGGTGCCCGCTACCGCATCGAAGGCCGACGGAGTTGGTGGGACGACGCGGTTCAACACGGTGGCAAAGAGATGAGCTATCTCAACCTGTTCGACACGGAGGCAGCGTGGCGACTTGTCCAGCGATTCGACCAGGCTGCGTGCGTGATCGTCAAGCATGCGAATCCGTGCGGCGTCGCCGTCAGTTCCGACATCACCGACGCGTATGTCAAGGCCAACAGCTGCGATCCGGTCAGCGCCTTCGGCGGGATCGTCGCCCTGAACAGTGCCGTTCCGGCTGCGCTTGCCGACGCGTTGTCGGCGGTGTTCACCGAGGTGATCGTCGCCCCGTCGTTCGACGATGACGCTTTGGCAATCCTCACGGAGAAGAAGAACCTTCGCGTGCTGAGCGGCCCCCCGCCGTACGGGGCCGCACTCGACGTGCGCTCGATCGACGGCGGTGTGTTGGTGCAAGACGTCGACACGATCAACCTCGATCAGTCGACATGGCGGGTCGTGACGAAAGCTCAACCCACTGAGGCGCAGTGGGCCGACTTGCGATTCGCATGGCAGGTCTGCGCCGCAGTGAGCAGCAACGCGATCGTCTACGCCAAAGATGGGCAGGCCCTCGGCATCGGTGCGGGTCAGCAGAACAGGCTCGACTCAGCGCGCATCGCCGCCGAAAGGTCTGCCGGCAGAGCCAGCGGCGGTGTCTGCGCCAGCGATGCGTTCTTCCCGTTCCGCGACGGACTCGATGCAGCGGCCGCCGCCGGCATCCGAGCCGTGATCCAACCGGGTGGCAGCGTTCGCGACGATGAAGTGATTGCCGCCGCCGACGAGCACGGAATCGCGATGGTGCTGACCGGCGAGCGCCACTTCCGCCACTAGATCGACGTCGAGGCACATACCGAACACGCCGAACCGGTTTCACCGGGTGCGTGTGGGTGGGCCGGTGGTCATGATCGCGCCGTCTGGGTAGGTGATGGTCAAGTTGCGGCGAGTGTCGAGAGCGAGGTTCCAGCCGCCCTCATGGACGAGGTGGTGGTGTTTGTTGCAGATCGGGATGAGGTTGTCGATGTCGGTCTTGCCGAGGTTGCGATACCAGCGGAGGTGGTGAATGTCGCAGTAGTCGAAGGCGACGCGGCAACCGGGTATGGCACAGCCCCGGTACATCGCCCGTAGAGCGCGGCGCTGTTCGCGGTTGGCGATGCGCGAGTCGCGACCCATGTACAGCGAGACGCCGTCGGCGCCGACGATGATCGGGCAAATCTCGGCGATGCACGCCCAGCGCCGCAACGTTTCGACAGGCAGGTCGATCGGCAGTCCGCAGTCGATGACCGTTTGCGGATGCTCGCCATGGAGCAGCGTTTCGGCGTCGATGAGGATCGACATTTCGATGCGACCCGACGAGCGTTTCCCAGTTCCGCAAGTCAACGCCACGAGGGCCAGGGCGCGCAGGTGCTGTTGTTTCAACAAGGGATCGTCCGGGCAGGTGTCGGGCTGTTGGTCGTGGAACAGGGTTTCCACAATCGTGCGCAACCGTCCCTCGAGCAGGGCGCCGGTTTCGGGGTCGAATTCGCCGCGCAGGCACCACATCCCGCTGTCGCGATCGACCCACGTCCGCAAGTTGGTGTTGCGCCGCTGCTGCTGGAGGCGGCCGATGCCGTCATCGGCGTGGATGCGGCGGACCTCGTTGCGTACGGTGCGAGCGAACTCGTCGCGAGGCAGCATCGTTGCCGCCAACGCCAACACCTCACCACGCTTGACAAGCCGCTCACGACGGCCGGCCGGCAACTGGCGCAACGCCCGGGTGACGACGTCGATGTGCGCCCCAGACGCCTGACCCTGCTCGAGCACGACGCCCAGTTCGGGCATCGCCGCCACCGTACCGGCACGGTCGAACCCCTTCGACGCCTCCGCCAGCGAGATTCGCCCCGCTTCGGCAGCGACCTGCTCGGGGAACATCGACGGACACGCATCCGCCAACTCGCCGAGCCGCTTCGCCGCACAGACCTCGATCGAATCGAGCCAGCCACGCACTTTGCGTATGTCCTCGAGCACTGCGGCCACAGCCTGCTGGTCCGCCCCTGACCACTCGACCGCGGCGATCGACTCGACCAACCCGACCACAGACACAACGACCACCTCCATCAACCGGCTCGCAACAAGCACTTCAAAACAGACGGGGGAAGTCGCTACGACCACCCTACCGAAAGGGTGTTACACGGTTCCCTGCGTCCGGCCGCGCAAGGGTCAGGATTCTGCCTGCGTGGAGCGTGAGGCTTTGATGACCTTGGCGACGGGTGGAACGGCGACCAGCACGAGGCCCGAGATGATGAGCGTCGTCGCAATGTCGCCCGTGGAGCTCGGCTTCATGGTCGACGTGAACACGGCGATGGTTCCAATGGCTGCGACGGCGACACCGAACCAGGTGGTGGCGCGACGCTGTCCATGGTCACCGACGACAGCAACGACAAGCCCGGCGACCGCCAGGAGCACTGCAGCACCGGTTGATCCGACGTTCTCCACGACCTTGAGAACCGCGAGCGCAGTGGCCAGTATCGCGGCGACCACGAGGCTGGTGCCGACGCCGTAGTAGCCCTGCGCGTCCAACCACCACACAACGGCGAGAAGCGCTACGGCGATCAACACGAACAACCAAGATTTGCCGCCGATGAGGTTCGCCAGACCGAAGTTGAACAGATCGCCTCCGCCGGAGTCGTTGCCGACCGTGGTCAATGCGAGGACCAGAGCCACGGCACCCGCGCCGAGGAGGATCGGTCGGCCACGCATGATCGGCAGCGCCCAAGCGATGATCAGCAGGACCCCTGCCAAGACCAGCGTGCCGCCGCCAGCCCCGTCGACACCGGTGATGGCGGCCGCCAGCCCGGGAACGCCGACAACGGCAGCACCTACCGCTGCGGACCGGAGCTCGGGTTGCGTCTTGACCAGGAAGCGGGTTGCGTAGGCCAGACCAACGATGACCACAGCGGCCGCTGTGATGCGTGTTCGGCTGGTGCCACTGTCACCGATGATCGCCGTGGCGATGCCGAACGCGGCCGCCGCCCCGCCGATCCCGGCGAGCGCAATCGAAAGGTGCACAGCCGGTCGAGTGCGTGCATCCGGACCGAACTCGTCGAGAAACTGATTCAGGTTCGCGGCGACGGGCGCAGTTGCCACTCGTGTGGCCGCGGGATCTGTCGTGGAGCTATTGGTCGGCGTCACGAAAGGAACGGACACGGTCGTTCCCAACGGGTCGACCGTTTGTGT
>JANMMQ010000350.1:0-3029 GCA_031373465.1 Ilumatobacteraceae bacterium
TACGACGACTCCACATTGCAACTGATGTTCAGCACGACCAAGGGCATCGTCGGCATCGCCGTGGCGATGTGCGTGTACCGCGGTCTGATCGACTACGACGAGAAGGTGGCGACCTACTGGCCCGAGTTCGCCGCACACGGCAAGGGTGGCGCCACCGTTGCCCAACTGCTGAGTCACCAGTGCGGATTGATTGCGCCCGACGCCCCCGTCACACTGGCCGACGCACTCGACTGGAAGACGATCACGACGATGCTGGCCGACACCGCGCCCGACTGGCCGATCGGCACGGGTCACGGTTATCACGCACTGACCTTCGGGTGGCTGGCGGGCGAGCTCATTCGTCGCACGGACGGGCGCTCACCCGGCCAGTTCGTTGCCGACGAGATTGCCGGACCCCTGGGCGTCGAACTGTGGATCGGTCTGCCGGAGGAGATGGCCCCCCGAGTGTCGCCCATCATCGGGCGACCGTTGAACGAGGACAATCCCGATCCGACGATCAAGGCAATGCTGGAGATGTTCCTGGGGCCCGATACGAGAGGCGGTAGGGCTCTGTTCCTCAACGGGGCGTTCCTTGTCGACGACGCGTTCAACCGCCGTGATGTGCATGCTGCTGAGATCCCGGCGGCCAATGGCATTGGAACTGCTGCTGCGTTGGCCAAGGTGTATGCAGCGACCATGGCCACCGTCGACGGTGTGCGGCTGCTCGACCACGACACCTGCGAGCGAGCCCGGACGACCGTCACCCCGTCCGGCGAGCCCGACCTGTGTCTGGTCATGCCCACGACGTTCGGCATGGGGTTCATGACCCACGGCATGTTCACGCCGTACTCTGGTCCGGGCAGCTTCGGCCATTCCGGAGCAGGAGGATCGAACGCGTTCGCCCAACCCGAGCGCGAGCTTGCAGTCGGTTATGTGATGAACAAGATGGCGGCCAACCTGGCGGCCGATGCCCGCGCCCAGCGGATCACCAACGCCGCTGCCCAGGTGGCCGACGCGTTGTAGCTGTCACGGCTCCGGGTCTTACAGGGGACCGCGCAGCCACCACAGCCCGAGGCCCCAGGCGATCATCAGCAACACCACGGCCGCCAGGACGTAGCGCCATGTGAGCTCACGGATGGTCGGAACGGCCTCGCCGATGGTCTGTTGAAGATTGGCGCGGATGTCTTCGTATGCCTTGGCGAGCTCGCCGGCCGAAGGTGCGACATAGGCCTTGCCGCCACTGACGTCGGCGGCGTTCTGCAACTCGTCGAGCTTCACCGGCACCGGATCGATCTGACCCGTGTCCGGGTTGGTGATCGCGCCGCCCACAGTGCCGAACGCGATCGTGTAGACGGGAACCTTGGCGTCTTTTGCGATCTGCGCCCCGTCGGCGGTCGGTCGTCCTCGAGTGGTTTCACCATCAGACAACACGACCAGCGTTCCGGGGGATTTGTCGGTCGGTTGGCCGCGTTGCAGAAGGTGCACACCGGCTGCGATCGCATCGCCGATGGCGGTACCTTGGCCGAGTTGCAATGCCTCGATCGCAGATGTCAACCGCTGGCGATCCGTCGTCGGCTCGACATCGGTGCCCACCGTTCCGCTGAAGGAGATGAGGCCGACGTCGACATCGGCGTCAACTGCATCGACGAAGTTCTTGCCCGCTACCTTCGCCGCCTCCAAGCGATTGGGTGCCACATCGTCGGCTTGCATCGAGAGTGAGACGTCGAACAGCAGGATGATCTTGCCGGCTGCCTGCGGCCGGGTCGTCGAACGCTGAACCGGCTGAGCCGCGCCTAACACCCCGATCGTCAGCGCCGCCAACTGCACACCGGCCACCGCATGCCGTCGCCAGCCTGGTCGCCTCGGGGCGATCTGCTCGAGCATCTCGATCTGCGTGAACCGCATGGTGTTGACGGCTCGTCGTCGTTGAACGACGACATACGCGACGACGAGGCCGGCGACGAGGACCAGTAGCCACAGCCGGCCAGGAGCCAGGAAATCCCAGCTCATCGGTGGACCATTGCGGGCCGAAGGCGTCGACGACGAACATGGGCGGCGATCTGGGCGAGCCAGTCGCCATCGGTGGAGAGCTCCAACCAATCGCTGCCCGATGCGCGCACCGTGTGCTCGCGGTTGGCTCGCTCCTCGGCTGCCCTCTCGAAGAAGCGGCGCTGAACATTGCCCGTGATCATCACCTCGCGGGTCGAGCCGGTCGAAGGGTCGGAGAACGTGACGAGGCCTATCGGCGGGACGTCGAACTCGCGGGGATCGACGATTCCGATGGCCAACAGGTCGTGACGCATCGCCAACGCCGACATCGGCCCCGACCAATCCGTACCCGCAAAGTCGGAGATGACACAGATGAAGCCGCGACGCTTGCTCAGCGCACCAACCCGATGCAGAGCCTCGGGCAGGTCTCCGCGGCCGAGCCCCTCGGTGTCGGGCGAATCGGCAACAGCGCGAAGAATTGCGCGCACGTTGTCGCGGCCGAGTCGAGGCGGCGTGATGCGCAGATGGGGTCCGGCCACGAGGACAGAACCGAGTCGGTTCTGGTTGCGGGCGGTCAGGAAACCGACGGTCGCGGCGGCGGCGAGTGCGATCTGGGCCTTGCTGCTGCGCTGCGTGCCGAAGTGCATCGCCGCAGACAGGTCGACGATCATCCACGCCTCGAGGTCGCGATCGGCTATCTGGTCACGCACGTGCAACTCACGCGTTCGCGCGGTGACGTTCCAATCGATCCTGCGTACGTCGTCGCCGGGCTGGTAGGTGCGCGACTCACCCGGTTCGCTGCCGTGACCTGGGGTGATGCCTTGGTGCTGGCCGTGCAACTGACCGTCGAGCCGGCGATTGATGGTGAACTCGAGGGATCGCAGCAACTCGGCGATCGACGCAGGTGTCGGGCCGCTCGGCCATTCGATCGTGGAACTCGCTGTGGCCACCTCAGCTCCGCGGGATGGTGTCGTTCGGCTTCGGAGAGACCCACATCGTCGGCACGGTGCTGAGCACTCTGCTCAACACGTTCTCGATCGAGATGTCGCGGGCCAGGGCGT
>JANMMQ010000386.1:0-3004 GCA_031373465.1 Ilumatobacteraceae bacterium
GCCGTCATCTGGATCCACGACCCGATGTTGCTGAAGCTGAGACCCAGGAAGAACAGTCGTGCGTTGCGATGTTCCAGGGAACGAAACATCTGCGACCGAGCCATCACTCCTAGTTCTACCGGGATCGGCCGCGGGCCGAACAGTCGGCCAGGCTCCCAGGAGGTCGGGTGGTACCGTGCGGAAGTGGTCGTTGCCGCACGCGCCAGGGGGATCCTCCTTGCCGCGTTCTTTTCCATCACGGCCGCTTGCTCGTCGCCCTCGCCCGAAAATCCTCAGGTGCGCGCCGGTGCTGTGTACGACACGGTCGTTCGCTGGTTCGCGGCCCAGTCGGCGGCCGACCCCGACCCGCTGCCGGTGTTCATCGAACCGCGGGGTGAAGGCGCTTCGATCGAGCTCGACGTTCAGGCCGAACTGGTCAAGTCGACAAAGGATGTGGCCACGGTGCGTTTCATCGACTCGCGCGACGAGGCGCTGATCACCAAGGATGATGGAACGGTCGTCGTTGCCGACGATGGTGTCTTGATTCGTCTCGCTCCCGTGGTGGAGGAAGGCAAGAAGGTGCGGCTCGACGTCGACGTGCACGACCACGACGAACAGTTCAAGACGTTGCAGTTCAGCCTCGACCTCGTCAATGACCAGTGGGTGATCAAAGGCCAACCGATCAACGCGCCGGCGGGCTAGCGGGGCTACCTGGGCGCGATGTCGACGGACCCGCCGCCACGCGCTCGGGCACGTTCTGCGATCACGGCCGCGGCCGCTTCGATGACTGCCCGCGATGTCTCGTACGTCGGTTCAAGTGTTCCCGCAACGACCGCAGCGACATCCGGGGCGAGCGCCTCCCACGCGCCTTGCGTCGAGCAGTCCGAGGACGCAGGGCTGCGCGCGTCGACCACTCGCACAGCACTTTCGGCGACGATGACCGCGACATAGTGGTCGCCCTGCTCGGCGAACCGCAACGCCTCAGCCAACAAGGCAAGCGGCAGGCCTTCGGTGGCTAGGAGTGGCCGGCGCCCGAGCAGCCAACGCCCGGCCTCGTGCCGCAGCGAGAGTCGCAGTTCCCAGGCGTATGTCAGACCTCCGAGGATCAGCACGGCAGCCACAGCGGCGAACCCGACGCGTGGGCCGGGATACACAAGCACAGCGAGGGCCGCGCCCGTCACGTTGGCCAGCTGAAAGACGAGTTCGTTGCGGGCGATGATCCGCCCGCGCATGAGGTGCGGCACGCTGCCATAGAGGGCATCCATCGCTCGTGCCGCGATGCTGCCACCGAGGCCGATGGCGAGTGCAATTGCGACGATGCTGATGCTGCCGATCGTGAGAACTCCGAACGCAGACATCGCCCCGGGTACGAGCAACGTCAGCACGAGGATCCCGTCGGACGAGAAGGCCCGATGCAACCGGGGCGACACCATCGTGCCGAGAAAGGTCCCGATGCCCGCGGCAACCAGCGCAGCAACGAAGATCCACTCGTCACCGCCGCCACGCTTGATCGAAAGCGCCAGCAGGAAGGTCAACGCGCCCTCGGCTGCCCGAATGGTGGCGACGGCGGGCGCCGCTCGCCGAACATCGACAGGCGTTTCGACGCGGATCACCGCGCTCTCGACGCGGGACTCGACCGCAGTCGACGGAATACGTCGAGTCAGGAGCGCCGCGCAGACGAACACCACTGCAGCCGCGACCGGAAGCCATTTGACCCCGACGGCCGCGATCATCGCCCCGCCCACCGCTGTGCCAACGCCGCCGGCAATCGTTCCGGTGCGCGCCAGGTGCCCGCTGGCCGCGACCAGGCCGTTGCGGTCAGGCGCCAGTTGGGCGACCATCGCCGTCTTCGCCAAGGCGTAGGCCTTGCGCGAGAGCAGGATGCCGAACACCAGCGGGTAGAACGCGAGGGACAGCAGGGAGCTGGCGAGTAGCAACGCGAACACAGCGCGGGCCAGATGGGAGGCGATGACCACGAAGCGCGAGCCCGCCCTGATGCGATCGAGCGCGGGTCCAACGACCTGTGCAACGACGGCAAGTGGGGCCGCGGTCAGCAACAGGTACAGCAGGATGCGGCTGCGCGAAGCCTCGAGGGAGACGCTGAAGAACAGTGAGCCGATCAGCGACAGTGTGATCAGGGAGTCGGCAAAGTCGTCGACCGCGTGCGCGAGCGTGAGGCGCCGGATCGCCGGCGGACCTGCTATCGCCGCCGTCAGACGCGACAGCAGCGACGGACTCGCCGTGCGCCCGTCAGCCGATGCTCGTGCCACCGCAACGAGTATCGCAGAGTCGGGTCAGTCGTCGAGCTTGAGAGCCGAGATGAAGACGTCGCCGGGCACCTCGACGCGCCCAATCGACTTCATCTTCTTCTTGCCTTCCTTCTGCTTCTCGAGCAACTTCCGCTTCCGGGTGATGTCGCCGCCATAGCACTTGGCCAACACGTCTTTGCGCTTGGCCTTCACCGTTTCACGGGCGATGACCTTGCCGCCGATGGCCGCCTGGATCGGTACGTCGAACATCTGCCGAGGAATGAGCTCCTTCAACTTCTCGCACATCCGATTGCCGTAGGCGAACGCCTTGTCGCGATGCACGATCGTCGAGAACGCATCGGCCGGCACGCCGTTGAGCAGGAGATCGACACGCACCAACTGGCTGCGCTGATACCCGCTCAACTCGTAGTCGAGGCTGGCGTAACCCTGCGTGCGGCTCTTCATCTGATCGAAGAAGTCGACGACCACTTCGGCGAGCGGGATCTGGTAGTGCAGCTCGACGCGCTCCGGCGACAGGTACTCGAGCTTGGAGAGCTCGCCACGACGCGACTGGCACAGCTCCATCAGCGTGCCGGTGTAGTCCTTCGGGGTGATGATGCTCACCCGGAAGAAGGGCTCCTCGATGTAGTCGATGTTCTGCGTCGGCGGCAGATCTGCGGGATTGTCGATGAGTTGAACTTCGCCGTTGGTCTTGCGGACGCGGTACTCGACGCTGGGAGCTGTGGCGATGAGCGCAAGGTTGAACTCGCGCTCCA
>JANMMQ010000427.1:0-3762 GCA_031373465.1 Ilumatobacteraceae bacterium
CCACGCCGATTGGCACTCGCAGGTACTCGCAGAGCTTGGCGTGCTGCACCTGTTGGCAACCTCGGGCCGCCATCTCGGCACGTTGCCGCCGAGCTTGGCCGATTCGGTCGCGGCGACCATCGGTTGGCAGGTGCGTCAAGCCGATGTGCTGGCCGGCGTGCCCGAGACCGATCACTGGCAGGTGATGGGCCGCAGCGATACTCGCGAGGACCGCATCGAAGTGCGCCGCATATGGCTGCGCGGCGCCACGACAGGCGCGTGGGCAATGGTGCTGTCGTTCGCGGCGTACCGTCAGAGCCTCGATTCCAGCTTCGAGGTCGGCACTCAGGTGCACGCCGACCTCTTCCGCTACCCAGGGACTGTGGCGCTCAGGGTGCTGGTCGGCCCGCGTCACAGTGATCCGCAACCGGCGTCTGGGATTCGCGGTTCGTCGATCGTTGAGGCATGCGCCCAGATCGGTCGAGCGCTTGCAGGTGAGCCGTGGCTCGAGCGGTATCCGCTCTGCGTCACGGCCGCTCCTACTCGTGCCGATGGCCGCTGGTTGCTGACCGATGCGACCGGCTCCCTGCCGCTCGTCGACGGCGCATCCGTTGGCTCGTTGCTCGCGTGTAGTGCCGGTCGGCCGGTCGTGCTCACCGCTGAGTGGACGGCTGCCGGTCTGGTTCCCCTCACCGTTCATCTTCCCGACCGCGCCGTCGACATCGGTCCCGTGGCCGACCCATCGTTCGTCGGGGTCGCGTCATGACCGCCACCGTGGCCGAGTATTGGCGCGAGATGGTGACGGTCGCGCTGCTGGGCACTGATCGACGCGAGCCTCCGCCGGCACTTCCTGGGGGTTTGGCCGATCTGGCGGCCGACGATCCGCAGCCCACCGGGTCCCAGCGCCTACTTCAACAGGTCGCGGCGTGCGCCGTGGCCAGGCGGGCCGGATTGCTGCCCGCTGCCAGCGCCCGGTTGGTGGCGCCGCCCGATGATGATCCGCGGCCCGTCACGCCTCCAACCGCTACGGCCACGTGGCGCCGAATCGTCGCCGACTGGCCGGTGCTCGAGGATGAATGGGTTCTCACTGTCATCCAAAGCGGTCGGCGGCTCGCGCCCGAGTTGGTCGTGCCCTTGCTGGCCCGCCATCGCATCGATGCAATCCGGCATGCTCGAGCTCTGGTCGCAGCTGGTCCGCTCGGTCGCTGGATGATCGACTGGTCGCCCCGTCTGGCGTGCACGGCGAGGTCGACTGTGGTCATCGAGGCGGTCGGCGAACTTCCGGAGCTCGCGATCGTGCCCGACCTGTTGCCTGTTCTGTTGGCGCCCCCGGCGCGGGCTGCTCGAACCATCGGCGACGGTCTCGCCTCGGGTGCCTTCGGCATCAGCCATCGGGCGGTGCTCGTCAACCTCGTGGCCAGGATCAATCCGGCGTCGCTGCCCGGGCTTGGCGAGGCCATCGGGCACGTCGATCCGTCCCAACCCTCGATCGGTCTCGCGTTCGCGCTCGCCGACCTTGCTCGCCTCCGCCACGAGATGCTCACCGAACTGCAGCCTCCGCCCGAAATGGAGTCACCATGAGTACGCCGTCCACGCCGTCTACGTCGCCAGCGTCGTCAGCGGCCGGCACTGTGCTGCGGCCGCACGCCGAGCAGGAGTTCGCCCACGAGCTTGCAGCGTTGGCCGTGGCCGACGACCACGAACGTCCGCCGAACTGGCGGCTGTCGCCGTGGTCCGTGGTCACGTACCTCCTCGGGGGCACGTTGGCGGATGGCACGGTCATCAGCCCGAAGTACGTCGGCCAGCGTCGGCTGATCGAGATCGCGGTTGCGACCCTGGCCACAGATCGGGCTCTGCTGCTGCTGGGTGTACCGGGCACCGCTAAGACGTGGGTCAGCGAACACCTGTCGGCGGCGATCAGTGGCGACTCGACATTGCTCGTGCAGGGCACGGCGGGCACAGCCGAAGAGAGTCTGCGGTACGGGTGGAACTACGCCCGTCTGCTGGCCGAAGGGCCCAGTGAGGCTGCGCTCGTGCCGAGCCCCGTCTACAGGGCCATGCGCTCCGGGTCCATCGTGCGCGTCGAGGAGCTCACCCGAATGCCCAGCGATGTGCAGGATGCGCTCGTCACCGTGCTCAGCGAGAAGACGCTTCCGGTACCGGAGTTGGCGGGCGAAGTTCAGGCAGTGCCTGGCTTCAACTTGATCGCCACTGCCAACGACCGCGACCGCGGGATCAACGACCTCTCGGCCGCGCTGCGTCGGCGGTTCAACACGGTCGTCCTTCCGCTGCCGACGGACCCTGACGAAGAGGTTGCGATCGTTCAGCGGCGTGTCGCTGAAATGGGCGTGGCCCTGCGCCTGCCGAAGGTGCCCGCCGCAGACGAGGAGATCCGCAGGGTTGTCACCGTCTTTCGTGAGTTGCGCAGCGGGACTACCGAGGATGGGCGAATCAGCTTGAAGGTCCCCAGCGGGTCACTCTCGACTGCCGAGGCGATCTCCGTGGTCACCAACGGGCTGGCGCTCGCCGCACACTTCGGCGACGGTCAATTGAACGCGGCCGATGTTGCTGCCGGGATCGTCGGCGCGGTGGTGAAGGACCCGGTTCACGACACCGTGGCGTGGCGTGAGTACCTCGAGGCGGTGGTTCGCGAACGCGCCGGCTGGGGCGATTTCTACGAGGCCTGCCGGGAGCTGTAGGCGACGCATGGCCACGACCAACGGCGCACCGACCGTCGAGCTCTTGGGCGTCCGCCACCACGGGCCCGGCTCGGCGCGTTCCGTGGTCCGCGCCCTCGATGCCCTTGATCCGACCGTGGTGCTGGTCGAGTTGCCGGCCGATTGCGAGACTGCGCTGACGTGGGTCGGCCACCCGCAACTGGTATCGCCGGTTGCGCTGCTGGGCTACGTAGTCGATCAGCCGCAGCGCGCCGCGTTCCTGCCGTTCGCCGAGTTCAGTCCTGAATGGCAGGCGCTCACCTGGGCGTCGCACCACGATGTGTCGCTGCGGGCCATGGATCTGCCGATGCAAGTCACTCTCGCCGGCGCTGACGGCGACGACGACGAGTTGCGCCTGGGCGACCCGCTGTTGGCGAGGACCATCGGCGACCCGTTGGCTGCCTTGGCGGAAGCTGCGGGTGATCCCGATCCGGAACGCTGGTGGGACGACGTGATCGAACACCGCGGAGATGGCGCGCCGGCGTTCGAGTCCGTGGCCGAAGCCATGACTGCTGTGCGCGGCGGGCGCGACGCAACCACGCTGCGCGAGGCACAACGTGAGGCGCACATGCGCCAGGTGCTGCGCCGGGCAATCGCCGACGGCCATCAGCGGATCGGTGTGGTCTGCGGGGCGTGGCACGTCCCCGCATTGGCCGAGCCACTGCCACCCGCTTCGGTCGACGCCCAATCGCTGCGCGGTCTACCGAAGGCGAAGGTCAGGCTGTGCTGGGTGCCCTGGACACATCGCCGCCTCGCTGCGGAAAGCGGTTATGGCGCGGGGGTGCGCAGCCCGGGGTGGTACGCGCACGTCTTCGCCAACCCCGGCGATCCCGGCATCAGTCGATGGTTCGTGGGTGCTGCGCGACTGCTGCGCGAGCGGGGCATGTCCGCGTCACCCGACGATCTCATCGCAGCAACACGTGCGGCCACCGCGCTGGCCGCCCTGCGCAACCGCCCGCGGCCAGGGTTGGCTGAAGTTCTCGACGCGGCCGACACTGTCATGGCCGGGGCCAGTGGGATGACGTTGATAGAGCGCGAGCTGATCGTGGGCGACGCGATCGGCGAG
>JANMMQ010000548.1:0-3217 GCA_031373465.1 Ilumatobacteraceae bacterium
GGCCGCGCAGGTTGCGGCAGCTCGGCATGGGCAGCTAGCGTTCCGTCATCCTGATCGTGCCCCTCTCGGGACGCACCGTGGATCTTGCGATCGGCGAACGACGCGAGGGTCCGATCCTGCTCCGCCACGATGGACAGCGTCTCGATCGCCGGACGGCGCATCGATGGGTCAAAGCGATCGGCAAGCGTGCCGGTCTCGGACATGTCCATCCGCACATGCTCAGGGGAGCGTTCATCATGGCTGCGCTCGATGCCGGTGTACCGCTGCGTGACGTGCAGCTCGCCGCCCGACACGCCGACCCGCGCACGACCACGATCTACGACCGCCGACGCGAGAACTTCGACCGTCACGCCGCATACGTCGTCGTCGCCTTCGTCGCCGGAGCCTGAACCGGCACCTCGGGGCGATGCCCCACGTCGTTCTGCATGCACAATCGGGGATACCCTCGGCCTTCGTCGTGGCGCCCCCGAGCCATCCGTTTCATCGCGCTCGCAACAGACAGCCCCCAGTGGCTCGGTGAGCGCAGCAGACGAGTCGTCAACAGGACCGTTTGGCGGTTCCACCTGGCTGGCTGGCTCGCTGTCTGTCCGTGGAGTCAGACGATGCCGGCTGCCCGAGCCTGTGCATCCGCGGCAGCCAGGACAGCGCGAGCGTTCTGCACATTAAACGGCTTCGCCTCTCCAGTCTCTAGGTCCCACTGCGACCGAGGGTGGGAGAAGAAGTCGCCGCCGTAGACGTGGACTGCCGCGGTCCATTGTCGGGTGGGGTTCCGCACGGAGTGAATTCCGTCGGCGCCGAGGAGTAATGCATCGCCGACCTCGCCGCGCTTGCGCCCGCTGACCTCGATCGAGTGCCCCGCCCGCCGGTAGTACGTGTTGTCCTCGACCCCTCCGTAGATGCCAACGGTCGACCACATCTTGTGTTCGTGGGGAAACAGGTCGACCAAGGGCGGCCAGACGAAGTGGATGATGGTCAGGTCCTCATCGTTGTAGAGGACGTCGATCCGCCAGCCGTCGGCGACACCGAACTCGCTCTCCACGCCTGCCGGGTCAGCGACGACCCGCTCGACGACCTCACGGACGGCGAGCTGCTGGGCGTCCTCGGCGAGGGCGCGTCTGCACTCATCTACGAACGCTTCTCGGTCGAACTTCATGAGCCCTCCCTTCGCCGCGGATCGCGAGCGGAAGTTCGCCTGAACGCTACCGCGCCAGGATCGGCGGAGAGCCTCGCGACGAAGCCTATGTTGATCCTCGCCCTCCAAAGGCCCGTCAACGCGGAGGACCTGCCGGTCGTCGACAGCTCATCCGGCGGACATGGTCGGCGATCTGCTCGGAGTGGGCGGGCACCGAACGATGTCACAGAACGCGCGGCGAGACCGAGTGGCACGGTAGCACCAAACGCCGGATGCGTGCGTACAAATCGGCCGTTCGGCACGACCGTCCCCGTGATGGCAACCTAGCCCGTGGGGACTGTCCGAGCTCTCGGGGAGCAGATGGACTCCGGTCTCGTCCAAACCGTTGCTCGGCCAGTGCGTGCCGGCGGGCGGGCACTGAACGAAGCAAACGCCATCTTGTCGGCGACTGTCGGCGTTACACCGCTCATCACGTGGTCCATCTCGGCGCCATCCACACCACAAGATCCTCCAGTGTCGGGCTACCGGTCCAAGAAATGCTCCTCGGACCAGTAGCCCTCAACGTGGATCACCCGTATACGTCTCGGTCCGTCATGGTCGTGAATTCTGCGCAACCGGCGGTTCGAGACACGGTGCGGCAGGATGTCCGGATGCGATCAGCGGGTCTCGGGCTTCGACTACTTTGACGGCCTCGCAACCCGGTCCGGCCGCGGGCGAGTGGGGCTCTCAGCCCTCGTCGGGAGGTAGAGGGATCGAGTGGAAGAGGCTGAACCGCCACCCACCCTCTTCGCGCGTGAAGATCACGGTTGTGGGTGCAGAGACATGCTGGGTCGCGCCGTCTAACGTGTAATCCTGCTCAAGCCAACACGTGAGAAGCCCCTCGTCACCTTCGATGATCTCGTGGCCGTCCTTGACGACCGTCTTGACGTCGGAGACCATGGTGACGAGCTGGCGAAGGTAACCGCGCACCTCGTCGCCGCCCCGCATCCACTTGCGTGAGATCTCGTCGACGCCTTGCGCGTCCGTGGCGACCGCCGCCGTGAGCGCGTCGACATCGCCGCGTCCAAACGCTTCGAACATGTTCTCAAGTGCCGTTTGCAGTTCGCCCATCATGGCCTCCGCTCTGGATTGAAGGCAGGCAGCATATCGCGCGAGGGCGTTCACCGCCTGCGCTGTCGCACGCTGGCCGACGTTGTTTCGTCGATGGACGCGGCGACGTACCCCCAATACGCCGGGAGGACGACCACGCAGATTCAGCCGACTTCCTCACGCTGAGTGCTCTGGAGGAGGTCGACCCAACTACGGTCAATGTCACTCATACCGGTGATCCACCGCTCGGGTGCCGGTTCGTGGATCCTCCTCGGACGACAGTCGACGACAGGAGGTTGTGCGGCGGTGTGGAGTCCCGACGTTCGAGTGTGTGGTCCGCGGTAACGGTGAGCGTATGTCTCGGGTCAGTCACGAGGTTGTCGACCTCATCTTGGAGTTCGCGTCCGGGAGAGGCGCGGCCGAACGCTGCGCAGTTCTTGCGTCTCCCTGCGCCGTGCCCCAGAACGTGCACTCCACTCGCGACGCGAGACTGTCCCGGAACGCCGGCTACGGGACGCGCCCGATGCGCCGATATCGGCGACTCGTCCGCGAGAGTGCCGGTGTCGTTCGGCACGCACGATATGTGCGGATCGCGTATTCGTGAGGTGATGCCGAGCGGCAGCTCGGCCTGGTTCCGCCGTTTCCCGAACCCCTGGCACCAACCGCGGATCACACCATCCCCACCGCTACGCGGGGAGCCGCGGTAACACGAGACGACGATTTGAGAGGTACGGTTCGACGGTCATCGGCACCCGGACGAGTGCGCGCCCCAACTGCGCGAGCAGGATGTCAGTCCATGGGTCCTGAACTGAGAGGTCTTCGAAGTCACGTCACTGGAACCCCCGGTCGAATGTGAACCGTCGAAGGACGAGGAGAATGAACCGTGTTGATCAACGAACGTGAAGCACGATCGGTCGATGGTCTTCGAGTGGCCATGTACGGTATCGGATCGGTCGGTTCGACGCTGACGCGGATGCTCGTCGAACGGGGAGCCGA
>JANMMQ010000565.1:0-2953 GCA_031373465.1 Ilumatobacteraceae bacterium
CGGGATCGGGTTCTGCATCGGGTACGCGCTGCTCGATGACAACGGGCACCGCTGGAACGTGCAGACACTGGTCGAGCGCGACGGTTCGATCGTGGCCACCTACACCAAGACGCACATCCCGGGCCATGAAGCCAACGAGCCCGACCGCCCGTTCCAGCACGCCGAGCGCTACTACTTCGAGCCATCGCCCGATGGTTTCGGGGTGTGGCGAGCCTTTGGTGGTTTGATCGGGATGATGATCTGCAACGACCGTCGCTGGCCCGAGGCGTATCGAGTCATGGGCCTGCAGGGCGTTGAGATGATCCTCTGCGGGTACAACACGCCGATTCATTACCCTCCGGACCCGAGCCAGGACATCCTGCAGGGCTTTCACAACGCGTTGGTGATGCAGAGCGGTGCGTACCAGAACGGCACCTGGGTGGTCGGCGTGGCCAAAGGCGGTGTCGAGGAAGGTGTCGACTCATTGGCGCAATCGATGATCATCGCCCCCAGCGGGCAGATCGTCGCCCAGGCAGTCACCGCAGGCGACGAGTTGATTGTCGCTCGCTGCGACCTCGACTGGTGCAAGCGGTACAAGGACACGTTGTTCGACTTCGATCGTTATCGCCGGCCCGAGCTGTACACCCGCATCACGGAACAGCGCGGCGTGGTCGCGCCGTCGTAATGGGCGCGATCACACCTGGGCTCGTGTGCGGGCATCATCATCTGTACTCGGCTCTCGCCAGGGGCATGCCGGCTCCTCCGAGACAACCGACGAACTTCATCGAGATCCTCGAGCAGATCTGGTGGCGTCTCGACGTTGCGCTGGATGCGGAGATGATCCACTGGTCGGCGATGCTCGGGGCGACCGAGGCATTGATGTGCGGGACAACGGGAATCATCGATCACCACGAAAGCCCATCGGCCATCGACGGCAGCCTGTCGATCATCGCCGCGGCGTGCGCCGAAGTCGGAGTGCGCGTCAACTGCGCGTACGGCGTGACCGATCGTCACGGCTCGCAGGAGGCTGCGCGGGGGCTCGCCGAGAACGAACGGTATCTCCGGTCCGGTGGGCGAGGGATGGTCGGGGTGCATGCCGCGTTCACCTGCCGCGACGAGACGTTGGATGCTGCCGCAGCTCTGGCAGCCGACCTCGGCGTTGGCGTTCACGTCCACGTTGCGGAGGGGATTGCCGACCGCGACGCCGGTGCTCGCTTGGAGAGCCTGGCCGGCAATGATTGGCTGCTCGTCCACTGCGTGCACCTCGATCGAATCTTGCCCGGAACGATCGCCCACAACCCGCGATCGAACATGAACAATGGGGTCGGATACGCGGCACCGACGTCACGATCGAATCGCGTCGTCTTGGGCACCGACGGAATCGGTGCCGACATGCTCGAAGAGGCTCGTCTCGCGTACATGCGACTGCGCGAGTACGACGTCGATGCTTCGCCGGACGTCGTGTGGGCATGGCTCGACGAGGGCTACCGCTTCTTCCCGGAGTGCCGTTCGGATCGCGTCGAGTTCAACTACGACCATGCCGACAGCGCCTGGCACACTGCGTTCACGCCGGGTGTGAGAGCCGTGAACGTGACACTGGACAGCGGCGAAGTGGTGTTGCGCGACGGACGTCCGACCCGTGTCGATCTGGATGAGATCCGCGCCAAGGCCGCCGAGCAGGCGGCTCGTCTCTTCGCCAAGTTGTAGGCCAATTGTGAAAGGTTCCCGATGACCACGCCAGCCGCCATCTACCTCCAAGATGCCCACCCGATACGCGACGGCATGGAGTTCGTCAAGTACGCCGAGGCCAAGGGTTTCGACGCCGTGTGGCAGGCAGACAGCCGGTTGGTGCGCGACGCCGTGGTGCCGATGGCCGCGTTTGCTTCGGTGACGGACAGGATCAAGATCGGGTCGGGCGTCGTCGACTGCTGGACTCGCAACCCGGCCCGACTCGCATCGACGTTCTCGACCCTCGACGATCTTGCACCGGGCCGGGTCATCCTCGGCATCGGCGCGTGGTGGGATCCCTTGGCAGCGAAGGTCGGCATCAACCGCGAGCACCCGCTTCGCGTCATGCGCGAGGTCGTGACCTCCGTACGTGCGTTGCTGAACAACGAGACGGTCAGCTTCGACGGCGAGTACGTGCATCTCGACGGCGTCGAGCTCGACTACGTCTATCAGGAACGCCGGCCGAAGGGCGTGCCGATCTACATCGGTGCGACCGGGATGAAGATGATGGAGCTCACGGGCGAGATCGCCGACGGAGTCGTGTTGAACTACCTCGTGTCGCCCGAGTACAACCAGCAGGCGATCGAAGCGCTGCAGGTCGGCCTCGAGCGGTCGCGTCGCGCGCTCGCCGACATCGATCGCCCGCAGTTGGTGGTCTGTTCGGTGCACGAGGACCGCGAGACGGCGCTCGACATGGCCCGCCTGATGGTCACTCAGTATCTCGGACAGCAGCCGCACATCATGAAGGCCTCGGGCGTTCCCCAGACGCTCCTTGACCGCGTCGGGGAGGTGCTGACGTGGCCGGCCACCCACGAGCAGGTCGTCGCGGCATCCAAGCTGGTGCCCGACGAGATCGTGCAGATGCTGACCGCATCCGGCACGCCCGCCGAAGCCCGGGAGCGAGTTTCGCACTACATCCGCAACGGTTGCACATGCCCGATCCTCTATCCCCTCGGTGATGTGTACGCAACGATCGACGCCTTCGCGGGGTGGACGGCCACGCCGTGACCGTTCGGCGGCCCGTGAGACGAACGGCGGACTAGTCGGCGGAGATCTGCCGGCTGCGATAGTGCGTTTGGCGGGTGCGGCCGAGAGCCGCGCATGCAGCACTGGTGCCCACCAACGGGGAGAGCTCGTCGATGGCGTCCTCGATCATTTCGTCGCGTCGCCCTTGGTCCTGGCGCTGTCGGTGGCGAGTTCCTCCAACAGCGCCGAGCATTTTCCCTGGACCTCGATCACGGTGCGG
>JANMMQ010000032.1:0-8016 GCA_031373465.1 Ilumatobacteraceae bacterium
ACACGAGCGCGACCTGGTCGGCGAATGCCTCTTCCGGTTCGTCTTTCGCAGCCTCTATGGGATGCACAGGTTCAACGGCGACCCGCATCCGGGCAACTACCTGTTTCACGGCGACGGCCGCATCACGTTCCTGGACTTCGGACTGGTCAAACGGTTCAGCGATGACGAGATGAACACGTTCATCGGCATGGTCAGGTCCGCCGCGTACGAGAACGATGTTCCGACCTTCCGACGAATCGTCGAAGACGCAGGGATGCTGAGACGCGGAGCCCCGGCCGACGACGCCGCGATCGGCGAGTACTTCGGCCAGTTCTACGAGAGTGTCAGGTACGACAAGGTCGTCACATGGTCCTCGGAGTACGCCAGCCGGATCGTGAGGCACACCTTCGACAGGACCAGCCCGATCTCGCAGTACGCGACCGTGCCGCGCGCGTTCGTGTTCATCCAGCGCATCAACCTCGGTCTGTATGCACTTCTTGGCGAGCTGCGCGCCACGGGCAACTATCGGCGCATGGCCGAAGAGCTATGGCCGTTCGTGCAAGGCCCGCCCAGCACACCGATGGCCGGGGCCGAGCAGGCGTGGCTCACGGAGCGACGCGGCCGTGACGGTGTGCTGTCTGGCTGATCGCCTGCTCGCGCAGCCACCGGCGCAGCTCGCGCCGTCCACTGACCGACACGGGTTCGTCGTCGATCTCGATGCCGGCCGCGTACAAGCCGGCTCGCAGTTGATCGATGGCAGAGGTGAGCATGCGAACACGTTCGACGCCGAGCGATCTCGATCGTTCGATCAGTTCCGTGTCGGGCTCGATCAACGCGTCCGATATGAGGATCTGCGTACCGCAGAGCTCGGCCGCACGACGCGCTGCATCCACAGCACCAGCAGGCGTGTCCGGCCCAACGCGCACCAACACGCCGTTCAGTGGTCGATAGCGCAGGTCGTTGCGCTCGCTCTTCAAGCCCGTCGGATCGTGACTGGTCGCGAACCAGCGGGTCCACGCGTCGTAGTACCCCAGCACGACGGCGTCGGTGTCGATTGTTGTCGGTCGGCCCACCAGCATCTCGGCGACGTAGTCGGGCCCACCGGCCTTCGGGCCGCACCCGACCGACGAGCGCTTCCATCCGCCGAACGGCTGTCGCTGGACGATCGCCCCGGTGACGCCGCGGTTGATGTACGCGTTGCCGACATGCACCTTGTCGAGCCAGGTGTCGACCTCGGCCTCGTCGAGCGAGTGGATGCCACCGGTGAGACCGAACGGCGTCGCGTTCTGCAGTTCGATCGCATGATCGAGGTCGTCGGCACGCATCACGCCGAGCACTGGGCCGAAGCATTCGGTGACGTGGAACCATGAGCCCGGCCGAACCCCAACTCGCACGCCGGGTGACCAGAGGTCGTCGCCGCGCTCGAGCGGTTCGACGAGCCACCGTTCGCCTTCGTCGAGTTGCGTCAGACCCCGCCGCAACTTGGGCGACGGTTCGCTGATCAGTGGCCCGACGACGCTGCCGAGATCGTTGGGCCTGCCGACGATCAGGCTGCGCGTGGCGTCAGCGAGTCGCTCCATGAAGGACGCATCGTCGTAGAGCGGCGCCTCGACAATCGCCAGGCTCGCAGCCGAACACTTCTGACCCGCATGGCCGAATGCCGACCTGACCAGATCGCGGATTGCAAGATCGAGGTCGGCGGCCTGGGTTATGACTATGGCGTTCTTGCCACTGGTCTCCGCCACAAGGTGCATCCCCGGCGTCCACGACCGGAACAACTCTGCCGTCTCGTAGGCGCCCGTCAGCACCACCGAGCTGACGTCGGGGTGGCTGATCAAACGACGGCCGACCTCGTTGTCAGGACAGGCCACGAACTGCACGACGTCCTTCGGCACGCCGCCACGGTGCAGTTGCTCGACGAGGTGTTGGGCCGTTCGGCGAGCTTCCGGCGGAGGCTTGAGGATCACCGCGTTGCCGACGGCCAATGCGGCGAGCACGCCACCGGCGGGTATCGCGTACGGGAAGTTCCACGGCGACGCCACGACTACGACGCCGCGCGGACGCAGTTCGGCCCCCTCCGCGCTTTGCTGTTCGACGACGTCGAGCCCGACGGATCCGTAGTACTTGGCGAAGTCGATGGCTTCGCTGACCTCCGGATCGCCTTCGTGCGCCACCTTCACCGCCTCATCCGCCATCACTGCGATGGTGTCGAATCGTTCACGACGGAGGACATCGGCGACGGCGGCCAACGTGCGCCGGCGCTCCCGCGTTTCGTTGGCCGACCATCGCGATTGCGCCGCTACCGCGGTGGCAACGATCGAATCGATTGCCTCGATGCTGTCGACGACAACGGGTTCGTGTCGCACCGACGGACCCTGCACAGCGGCCTGCAGCAGCGCACGGGCAACGGGGTCGGTCGGGTCGCTGTCGGGCTCGTTGGTGAACGGGACATCGCCCGCGGGAGCGGCACGGCGTCGACGCTGCGTGGATACGTGATGCCGGTCAGCGACAGCGTGACGAAAGCGCTCAGCCTGCTCGGCGAACTCGGCGGAACCCGGAGTGATCGTGAATAGCGCACGCAGGAAGTTCTCCGGTGCCGTGTTCTCGTCAAGCCGACGAGCGAGGTAGGCGATGCTGGCGTCGATCTGATCGTGCTGCACGACCGGGGCGTAGAGCAGCAACGAACCGGCCATCCTGCGCACCGCACGGCTCTGGGCCGGGGCCATGCCTTCCAGCATCTCCAACTCGATGCGGCCGCGCTGCTCGATCGGCAGTCGGCTCCGCAGCACCAGTGCCCATGCCACATCGAACAGGTTGTGGCTGGCTACGCCGACACGAACGGCGTGGTCCCATTCCGGGCGAAGCGCCGATTCGAGCATCAACTTGTAGCTGGCATCAACGTCGGCCTTGGTCGGATAGGGCGCGGCGATCCAGTCGTGCAGCTCGGCGTCCACGGCCTCCATTGCCAGGTTGGCGCCCTTGACGATCCGGATCTTGATCCCGGCGCGACCCTCGCGGACGCGAGCCGAAGCCCATTCGCCGAGGTGGTCCAGCACACCGTGGCTGTCAGGAAGATAGGCCTGCAGGACGATGCCCGCCTCCAGGTGAGCAAACTCGGGCTCGTCGAGCACGTTCGTGAACGCAATGACCGTCAAGTGCAGGTCCCGGTACTCCTCCATGTCGAGATTGACGAAACCGCGCGGTTCCTTCAGCAACGCAGTTCGATAGATCTCGCGCAGGGGCTCGCTGATGCGTTGAACACTGCGGTCGAAGTCGAGCGCATCGAGGTTGGCGACCAGAGCGGATGCCTTGATCGACACAGCGCTGACGTCGGAACGACGCAACTTGTCGAGTACCTGATCGACACGGCGTCTGGCTTCATCGTCACCCAGGATCGATTCACCGAGCGGGTTGACCAGCAGACCGATGCCCTCGCGCCGGCGCTCAGCGGCGTGGGCTCCGAACGCCGGGTCCTCCGCGGGGAGGACAACGCCTTTTGTCTCGCCGAGGATTCGTCGCCGAACGAGCGGCATCACCACTTGGGGCACGAACGGCGCGAGCTTTGCACCGGCCGACATCAATGCCCGGTCGAGGCGACTCAGCGACTCCGGCAGACCGTGCTCGGCGACGACATCGGCAAATCGGCGAGCGGCCCGGCCGTTCGATTTGATGCGCAGCACATCGTCCGTGAGTCGCTGCACCAGCTCGCGGCCCGCGGGATCGGCAACCAGAAGACCCAACCGCCGCAACTGGCGTCGTTCACGCCGCGTCGCGTTGGCAAGCGCCTCACGCAACAACGTGTCAGCGAGCGCAATCGCCTCATCGACGGCCATGCGGTCATGTTGCACGGCGCCGGCGCAGGACGCCTCATCGAAGCAGAGTGCGTTCACACGGCAGTTCCGTCGGGTCGTCGTTGTGTCACCGGGCGCATACCGGTCACAGCTGTGGCGGCAGTAACGTCGCCAGATGCGTTTCAGCACCTCTCTTCTACCCGTTGCCGTGCTCGGGTTGCTGGCCGCGTGTGGCGACAACAAGGTCACATCGGATTCCGTGGCCGCCTCCACGACACCTACGGCGACCGTGGTGGGCGCTCTACCGAAGCCCGAGGTCAAGCTGCCCTCTTCTATCCCGACCGCACTTGTCGTCACCGATCTGACCGAGGGCACGGGCACCGCCGCCGCCGACGGCGACACCGTCATCGTCCACTACGTCGGTGTGCGCTCGGCTGACGGCACGGAGTTCGACAACAGCTACGACCGCGGGTCGCCCCTGTCGGTCACGCTCGGCGTCGGCCAGGTGATCCAGGGGTGGGATCAGGGTCTCGTCGGCATCAAGCCGGGCGGCCGCCGCCAGCTCGACATCCCAACTGACCTGGCCTACGGCGACAAGCCTCCTTCGACCGACGTCATCCAGCCGGGCGATGCGCTGAGCTTCGTGATCGACGCGGTCACGGTCATTCCCAAGCCCGACCCCGCCAACGTCCCCGCCATCTCGGTTCCCCCGACGCCGAACCAGGCCGAGCAGACGTTCACCGACCTCATCGTTGGCGACGGCGCCGGCATCCAGCCGGGACAAACCGTCGCCGTGCAGCTTCTCGCGTTCAGTGCTGCGGACGGCAAGCTGCTCGACTCGTCATGGGATCAAGGGACCCCGTTGACCTTCGTTCCAGGCGCCAACCGACTGCCCCCGGGTGTGGAGAAGGCGGTCGAGGGGATGAAGGTCGGCGGCCGCCGCCAGGTCGACATCCCGTTCGCCGAAGCCTGGGGTGCGGCCGGCAACAGCGACCTTGGCCTGCCGGCCTCGACGGACCTGATCATGGTGCTCGACCTCGTCGCCGTTTACTGATCGGCGAGCACTGTCACCCCACCGCAGTCGAGTTGTTCCCGCGACTCGCCAGATAGGCGAAGCGAACGGCTACAGCCCAAGCGCCGATGTCACCGCGTCAGCCGCTTCGGAGACCCGACGACCGAACTTCTGACCCGGCTGCCGAGTGAGGCGCTCGATCGGTCCACTGAGACTGACAGCAGCAACGATCCGGCCGCGACGATCTCTCACCGCGGCGCTGACCGAGGCGACGCCCGGCTCGCGCTCTTCGACGCTTTCCGCCAGATCGTCGCCTTGCAGGACTCGGCCCGCCGAGCCGCGCTCCAGCGGCAACAAGGCTCCCTGGGGAACGATCCAGCGCAAACCGTGCGTGGACTCGAGCGACACGACACATCGCCTGCCATCACCGTCGGCGACATACAACTGCACGCTCTCGCCGGTCTCGTCGCGAAGTGCGGTGAGGATCGGACGGGTCAGCTCAGCAAGCGGGAACTCGTCCTCAGCCGCCTGCCCGAGCCGGATCAGTTCGAAGCCGAGGCAGAACCGGCCTTGCGGATCACGACGCACCAGGCCGTGATGCTCCAATGCGACGGCCAACCGGTGCGCGGTTGCGCGAGGCAGGTCGGTCGCCTCTTGCAGCCCGGCCAGATCGAGCGGACCACGGGCGAGTGCGCGCAGGATCAGAACCCCTTTGTCAACGACGCCGACTCCGCTTACACTGTCCATCGACGAGAATGATATCTCAGAAAGTGAGACGCATATGTCTGACGCACCGTCTGACACTGGGGCCGATACCCGGTCATCACCTCGAACCCTCGCTCAGAAGCTCTGGGAACGCCACGTGGTCCATTCGGCGCCCGATGAGCCCGACTTGCTCTACATCGACCTGCATCTCGTTCACGAGGTCACGAGCCCCCAGGCTTTCGATGGTCTGCGACTGTCGAATCGGCGCGTGCGCAGGCCTGACCTCACCATTGCGACCGAAGATCACAACGTTCCCACCGAGAACATCGATCAGCCCATCGCCGACCCGATCTCGGCCCGTCAGGTCGAGGTGCTCCGCGAGAACACCAAGGAGTTCGACATCGTCAACTTCCCGATGGGCGATCCCGGCCAGGGGATCGTTCACGTGATGGCTCCGGAGCAGGGCCGCACGCTTCCCGGGATGACCGTCGTGTGCGGCGACAGCCACACGGCCACGCATGGTGCGTTCGGTGCCCTGGCGTTCGGAATCGGCACCAGCGAGGTCGAACACGTCCTGGCCACTCAGACCCTGCCGCAGTCTCGGCCGAAGTGGATGAGCGTCACCGTCGACGGCGAGATCCCACCTGGCGTCACCGCCAAGGACGTCATCCTCGCCGTCATCGGCACCATCGGTACAGCGGGCGGCATCGGCCACGTCATCGAGTACCGCGGCTCGGCGATCCGTGCTCTGTCGATGGAGGGCCGGATGACGGTGTGCAACATGTCGATCGAGGCCGGTGCCAAGGCAGGACTGGTCGCACCCGACGACACGACGTTCGAGTACCTGAAAGGCCGGGCCAACTCCCCGCAGGGCAAGTCGTGGGATGCCGCTGTCGCTGATTGGCGCACACTGGCAAGCGACGAGGCAGCGGTCTTCGACAAGCAGGTCGTGATCGACGCCTCGACACTTCGCCCACAGATCACGTGGGGCACGAACCCCGGACAGGTCACGACGATCGATGGCAGCGTCCCATCACCTGATGATTTTGCAGATGCAACAACACGCGAGACCGTCGCCCGCTCCCTCGAGTACATGGGTCTCGAGGCCGGTACACGCATGCGCGACATCGCCGTCGACACCGTCTTCATCGGCAGTTGCACCAACAGCAGGATCGAAGACCTGCGCCTCGCTGCGGCCGTCATGCAGGGACGCACGGTGACCGTGGCCCGTGTCATGGTCGTCCCGGGAAGTCACGCTGTGAAGAAGCAGGCCGAGGAGGAAGGTCTTGACGACATCTTCCGCGCAGCCGGCGCGGACTGGCGTGAACCGGGCTGCAGCATGTGCCTTGCGATGAACCCGGACAAGTTGGGGCAGGGCGAGCGCTCCGCGAGTACCAGCAACCGAAACTTCGAGGGGCGGCAGGGCAGAGGCGGGCGCACACACCTGGTCTCCCCCGCAGTCGCCGCAGCCACAGCTGTGCTCGGTCATTTCGGATCACCAGACGATCTGGCATCGGCGAAGCAAGGAGCAGCGGAATGAAGTCCGTCCACGTCATCTCCGGACGTGGAGTGCCGTTGCGGCGCAGCGACGTCGACACGGACCAGATCATTCCGGCCGAATGGTTGAAGCGGGTCGAGCGCACAGGATTCGAGAAGGGCCTGTTCTCGACGTGGCGCGACGATCGAAACTTCGTGCTCAACGACGAACGCTATGTAGGTGCGTCGATCTTGGTGGCAGGCCCGAGCTTCGGTGTTGGCTCGTCCCGCGAGCACGCCGTGTGGGCAATCCTGCAAGGAGGTTTCAACGCTGTCATCGCCCCGAGCTTCAGTGACATCTTTCGCAACAACTGCGCGAAGAACGGTCTCGTACCGGTGGTCGTGCCGGAGTCAACGGTCGAACAGATCTGGGCGGCGATCGAGGACGACCCGTCGACCGAGATCACCGTCGACGTCGAACGGCTCAGCATCGAGGTACCCGCCGCCGGCATCACTCACAGCTTTCCCATGGACCCGCAAACGCAGTACCGCTTCCTGAACGGTCTCGACGACGTCGGCATCACGCTGACCCACGTCGACGAGATCAGCGACTTCGAGCTGCACCGCCCCGACTGGCTCCGCTAGTCCAGCGTCCCGTTTTCGAACTCGGCGAGGTTGCGAAGCTTCGGGTTGTTCGAGAAGACCTCGACAGGGGGCGCCACGTCCAGTCGCAGCGCCCGCTGCAGGATTCGAACCTGGGTGTGCTGGTTGTATTCGGCCATGGTCACGGCCCAGCCGTCGCGTCCGGCCCGAGCCGTGCGACCGCTGCGGTGTAGGTAGTCCTTACCATCAGGTGCCGGCTCGTAGTGGATGACCACGCCGATGTCGTCGATGTCGATGCCGCGAGCGGCCACATCTGTGGCCACCAGCACGCTCAGCTCACCATCACCGAAACGGCGCATTGCCTTTTCGCGCGTGACCTGTGCGAGGTCGCCGTGAATGGCCATGGCCTGCACACCGAGATCCTGCAGCGATCGTTCGACCCGATCACAC
>JANMMQ010000043.1:0-6220 GCA_031373465.1 Ilumatobacteraceae bacterium
AGCAACTCGAACTCCGGGTCGTGCCAGCCGCGGCGGGCGTTCTCGTCGACGAGTCGCTCGTACGGGAACGGTTGTTGTGGATAGAAGTATCGCCACCTCATCCACGAGTACGTCGGCGTGCAGTCCTCGTAGAACCAGTACTCCTTGGCATCTTCACCATGGTTCCCCTGGGTGCCGGTCAGGCCGAAGATCCGTTCCTTCAGGATCGGATCGCGGCCGTTCCAGAATGCGAATGCCAGACAGAGCGTCTGCATGTCGTCGCAGATCCCGGCGAGCCCATCCTCGCTCCATCGGTAGGCGCGTGAGCGAGCGTGATCGTGCGGGAACGAGCCCCAGGCGTCGCCGTTCGCGCTGTAGTCCTCGCGCACAGTGCCCCACGCCCGTTCTGAGACGTACGGCCCCCATCGTTTCGCCGCAGGATCTCGAGTGGCCATGGAATTGAGCTGGAGACTAGTGCTCCGTTGCGATGGTCAAACCGTCACAGCCACACCGGTCGCGTCAGACCAGGACAGGTTCTTCGAGATCCACTTCGTGACACGTCTCGGCTGCCTGCCACGCGATCGTCGCTGCCCCGCCGGGCTGGCCGCTGCGGACGCCCCAGCGGCCGACCAGCCGCGTGAACGCCTTCACGACGATCGGGTCGAAGTGTGTTCCCGCGCCGTCGAGGATGTGGGCGAGGGCCATCTCGGGAGCCCAGCCACGCCGGTACGCACGATCGGACGTGAGCGCGTCCCACACGTCGGCGACCGCTACGACGCGGGCCTCGAGGGGGATGTCGTCACCGACGAGGCCGTTCGGATAGCCGCATCCGTCGACTCGCTCATGGTGGTGGAGGATCACCGGCAACGCTTCCTTCAGCGACGGAGCCGTGGCGGCGAGCTCATACCCGAGTTGCGGATGTGAGTGGATGATCGCCCACTCGTCGTTGGTCAGCTTGCCGGGCTTGTTGAGAATTGCATCGGGGATCCCGATCTTGCCGACATCGTGCAAGTAGGCGCCTCGGGCGATCACACGCAACCGGTCGGACGAGAGGCCCATCGAAAGGCCGAGCTCGACCGAGAGGCGCGCAGTGCGTTGGCTGTGACCGTGGGTGTAGGCGTCCTTGACCTCGACGGCGCGCACCAGCGAGCGCAGCGCTTCGGGATAGCCGGACACGATCTGATGGAAGGGATCGTCGACGAACGCTGCCCCGAGTATGTCGGTCAGCGTTCGCTCGTCGCTTCGTCCCCGGAAGACCGCATAGACCGCGCCGCCGAAGCCGGCGATCAGGAACCCGTGATAGTCCCACCAGGAGACCTGGCCGAACTTGCCGTGTTCGAAGGCGACCAGCGCGGCAATCGCCGCCGATGCAGAAAGCACGATCGCGAACTGCACCACGTCGTAGCCGAGATGCCACCGCATCCAGTGTGTTCGAATCACGAAGAGCAACAAAACGATGGCCAGCGTTGCCACCACGTCGAACATGTTCTCTTCCCACGGAAATGGGCGTCCGCCGCGCAGCGCGAGCGGATTGATGCTGACGGCAACGACGAGAGCGGTGATCGCACCCGTCGGCACGCCGATGGACAGCAAGGGGTGGCGTCCGATGAAGCCGTTCAGCCGCCACGTCGAAGATCGCCCGGCACCGAACAGGCACACCGCGAAGACGCACATGCCGACGAACGGAAGGCGGCTGACCCAGGCGTTCCTCGGAGTGTCGAACACTCCCGGAGTGGTCAGGCCGTGCCCGAGCATGGACAGGCCAACCGCAACGCATCCGACACCGAGCCACGTCGCGTTGGGCTGGCCGGAGCGAAGCGCCGTCACCAGCGCTGCCGATGCCGCAGCGAGTGCGCACAACGCGATCGCCGAGACCGCCAGTAGGTGCCCCTGGGCGTTGAACCACCGCAGATCGAGCCCCGGAAAGACGCGAAGGGCCACCAGGACGGCGATTGGCACGAGCAGCAAGGCGATGATCGTCAACCACAACCGAAGGAGTCTCACGCGTCAGTATCGGACGTTCAGGTCACAACCTTGAGGCCAGGACGTTGAGAAGGGTGCCACCACCCCTGAGGGCGTGAGGCCAACCTTCTTGCTGAGGCCAGGCCGAGATTGGTTCAATTCCAACGATGAGCCACACCAGCGCTCCATGGCTGTGGGCGCGCTCGACGATTCGCGGTCATTGGCGCGCAACCATCTTCCTTACCGTGTTCGCAGGTCTCGCCAGCGGTGCAGTGCTGACCGGGGTCGAAGTGGCGCGGCGCACATCGTCGGCGTATGACCGTTATCTGGGCTACGCCCACGTGGCTGACGTCTCCCTCGCTGCCTGCCCGGTTGGTGTCACCGAGGACTCGTTAGCCGACGGTTTCGACGTGTGCTTCAGCGATGGGAACATGCGCGATGCGTCCGGCATCGTGGCGGGTGTGCCTGGCGTCGCGGGTGTCGGTCGTATCGCCCTCAGCCCGGTCGGTGTGGCCGATCCGTCGCTACCCAGCGGGTGGCAGGGCACGCTGGCGCTGTCGACGGTCGATGCTGGCCCCGAGTACTCTGTCGCACGCCCGATTGTCGTGGGTGGACGGCTGCCCGCGACGGGTGCCACCGACGAGGTGGCGGTGAACGAGGAGCTGCTCCGCAGTTCGTCGTTGCACCTGGGCGACACGATGACCGTCGGCACGATCAGCGCGGCAGACCTGTCGCAACAGGAACAGGCCAACTTCGTGCCGAACGGCGCACGCAGCTCGCCGCGAATCGTCGGCGTCATACGACTTCCTGACGATCTCCAACCGGGCCAGTCGACGAGAGGCATCGCCCGCCTGACCGAGCGAGACCCGATCCTGTACCTACCGCCAGGTTGGTGGAAGGCGTACGGCGATGGTGCCGCTGTCTACAACGAATCCCTGGCCGTGTGGGCAACGCCCGGCACGAAGCCTGACGATCTGCGTTCGGCAATCGATCAACGCTTCAGCGATCGACTGCACTTCCTCGGCACCCCCTCCGCCGACCCGGCTCCACTGACGCGGGTGATAGATCTGCAGTCCCTGGCCGCGTGGGTGATCGCGCTGACCACGCTCGTCGCAGGAGCGGTCTTTGTCGGCCAGGCGATCGCCCGACAACTTCGTCGCGAACTTGCCGATCGGGCGACCCTACAGGCGCTGGGGTTTGATCGGACCCACACAACCTTGGCAGCGGTGTCACGCATGGCACCTGTCGCTGCAGGCTGCGCCCTCCTGGCCGCCGTGACTGCTGTTCTTGCCTCGCCCATCGGTCCCATTGGTCTGGCACGTCAAGCGGAGGTCGAGCAGGGGATCCACTGGGACATACCAGTGATCGTGATCGGCTCGATCGCGGCAGGCTTGGCGGTGGTAGCCGTGTCGGCCGCTGCTGCGTGGCATTCGGCGGCGGCGCGCACCTCGTCGTCAGCCGTCCACGGCCTCACTTCGCGCCGATGGACGTTGCCAGTGACCGCCCGCACGGGTGCGTTGCTGGCGCGCACCACCGGGACGCGTGCCGCAGTCCTCAGTGCGTGCGTCGCGATCGTCGCGGCAGTCGGCGCCGGCGGTCTGCTGCGTAGCATCACCAGGCTCGAGAACACCCCGCGGCGGTACGGCGCTACCTGGGATCTCGATGTCGGAGCGTACACGAGTTACGAAGGACTGTACAAGGCACAGCAGACCGCCGAGGGGCACGCGTTCGTCACCGCAACAGGCTCGATGCGCACCACCACTTCCGAGGTCAAAGGCCATCAACTTCTGATCGTCGCCTTTGATCCGCAGACCGATCCCGCCATCGCACCGGTGGTCACCGACGGTCGTCTGCCGAAGGCTGACGATGAGATCGCTCTCGGCAGCGAGGCGATGAGCGTCCTTGGCGTTGAAATCGGCGACAGCTTCGTGCCACCTCCCGGTCCGGGTGCAGGTCAAGGCTCGTCAACTGACACCGTTGGGCCACTCCGGGTCGTTGGGCGCGTTGTTGTCAACGACAACGGGACGGATCAGCGCAGCGGTGGAGCGGGTGGGGTGATCACCAACGGTCTGTTCAGTCGGATCGACCCGACGACGGTGCCGCAGGACGTGTTGCTGAAGCTCGCGCCGGGCACCGACCTTGCAGCTGCCGTCGCCGAGCTGCGGCCGGAGTTCGGTGGCATCATCGGGCTCGCCCGACCGCAGGCCGATGTCCGCAACCTCGACCGGATCAAGCCGCAGCTTCGCGTTGTCGCGCCGGTCGTGATCCTATTCGCGATAGCGGCGCTGACGCACGCGCTGATCACGACGGTGCGCGTTCGTCGACGCGACCTGGCGACGATGCGAGCTCTGGGCTTCACGGGCGGCCAGGTCGCCACATCGATTGGCTGGCACGCAGCGTTCGTTCAGGCCGTGGCGCTTGTCGTCGGCATCCCGATCGGCGTGATCGCCGCGCAGTGGGTTTGGAGGTCGGTCGAGGCTCGGCTCGGCGTGATACCGGACTCGTCGGTTCCCTGGCCGACGATCGTGCTTGCGATAGCCGGCGCTCTGATGGTCTGCGCGATGGCAGCGCTCATGGGGCGGCTCGTCGGCACGCCCGACACCGCGGATGCGCTCCGCTCGGAATGACGCTGAGATTGGCAATCAGCCGGCACGATCGTCAAGTCGCCGGCGCGGTATCGGACCTCGACCGGGGCAGCGAGACGATGAACGACGCGCCGCCGCCGCCGTTTCCCTCGACGGCGATGGTCCCACCGTGGCGCTGGATGATGTCGAGCGTTATCGCCAGGCCAAGCCCGCTGCCACCGATCGCGTTCTCACGTGCTTGGTCGAGACGGGCGAATCGTTCGAACACTCTCGAGCGTTCGTGCTCGGGGATTCCCGAGCCGTCATCGGTGACTACGAGTCGAACCCGGTCACCGTGCTCTCCCGTCGCGAGGGTGATCCGAGTTCGCGCGTGGCGGGCTGCGTTGTCGCTCAGGTTCCGGATCGCCCGTTCCAGTTGGTCGCGATCGCCCAAGGCCTGGGCGGCGGACACGTGAGTGGTGTCGACCACGATGGCCGTGGTCGTCCGCAGACGCTGGGCTTCGGCGAGAACAAGGTCGTCGATGTCCACCGGTGCTGTCTGGAGCGCATTGGTGTGGCTGTCCGATCGGGCGAGGTGGAGCAGGTCTTCGACGAGATGTTGCAACACGCCGATCTCTTCGAGGACGCTGCGATGCGTCGCAGTGAGATCCGCGGTCCCAGGATGTGCGAGGTCGACCTCCAGCTCGCTGCGGATCCGTGTGAGTGGAATACGAAGCTCGTGTGACGCGTCCGCGACGAACCGCTGCTCACGTCGAGATGCGCTTTCGACCCGGTCGAGCATCGCGTTCATCGTGCGCGCTAGTCGCGCGATCTCATCATTCGTCGCCGGCTCGGACACTCGCTGATCGGAAAGCACGGTGCTGATCGCAGCCACTTGCGAACGGATCACCTCGACCGGCCGCAAGGTCCGGCCCACGAGCCACCACACACATGCCCCGATGATGAGAGCGACGGCAGGGATCGCCGCGCCCAGCCCCGTGCGAAGCGCGGCGACGCTCTCGTCGACATCATCGAGGGGCGTGCCCGTGTGGATGATGACGCCATCGACAGATCGTGACATCAACCTGAACCTGCTCGTGCTGACCGGCAGCGACGTCGTGCGGAACGTGGTGTCGTTCAGGCCCGGAGCAGCGAGCCCCGGCTGCCCGGCGAAGTTCACCGTACTGGCGAGGATGTGGCCGCCGCTGTCGACCACCTGCACGATCGCGTCCTCGTCGCCCTGCACGCCGATCTTGGGGTTGAGCTCCTTCGCGGTGTACGCCTGCTCGATGATCTGGCTCTGGGTGCGCAGCACATCGTCGAGGTTGTCGGTGAGGATCGTTCGTTGCGACGCGAGAAGCGCGATCCCGGTTACCACAAGCACCACGACGACGACAGCCATCGCGATCGCCGTGATTCGAACCCTTATCCCACCGCGCATGTCAGATCCTCTGGAGTCGATAGCCGGCTCCGCGAACGGTTGCGATCAGCTCGACGCCGAAGCGCTCGTCGATCTTGCGACGCAACCGTCGGATGTAGACCTCGACGATGTTGGGATCACCGTCAAAGTCGTCACTCCAGACGCCGGCGATGATCTCGGTCTTCGACAGCACCAGGTCGACGCGCCGGAAGAGGAACTCGAGCACCTCGAACTCGCGCGACGTCAGTGACACCTCCACGCCACGGCACCAGACGCGGCGAGCGCCCGGGTCGAT
>JANMMQ010000050.1:0-1518 GCA_031373465.1 Ilumatobacteraceae bacterium
CGGGATCATGGCGTGACGGGAATGACGTTCGGCTTGGATGTGGTCGTGATCGGCGGCGGTCCTGCGGGGTTGAGCGCCGCGATGGTGCTTGGCCGTTGTCGCCGTCGGGTGGTCGTTTGTGACAATGCCGAATATCGCAACGGCGCGTCGCGGGCGATGCATGGCTTTCTATCGCGTGACGGTTGTGACCCGGCCGAGCTCCGCCGCATCGGGCGTGACCAGTTAAGGAGTTACCAGACTGTTGATGTCCGAGACACTGCCGTCGTTGATGTGACGCGCGACGTCAAAGGTTTCACTGTTGGCCTTGCAACAGGAGACGTGTTGCATCCGCAACTGGTGTTGCTGGCGACCGGCGTGACTGATGCTGTACCTGACTTGCCAGGAGCAAACGAATTGTACGGCCGTGGTGTTTTTCAATGCCCCTACTGCGATGGGTTCGAGTTCGCCGACCGGCCACTTGTGGCATACGGTCGAGACACGGCAGCTATGGCGTTGGCCCTTGAGCTAACGGGCTGGAGCGACCAGGTGCTGCTGTGCACCGACGGACCAACGGAAATGACACCGGTGGAGCGGGCCCGATTGGCGGCCAACGAGATTTCGATTGACCAGCGAAGAATCTCGCGACTCGCGGGGGATGACCACTTGCGAAAGATCGTTTTCAACGACGGCTCAACCCACGAATGCGATGCGATGTTCTTTCACACCCGACAGCGGCAGAGATCGGATCTGGCCGCCCGCATGGGCTGCAAGTTCAGTGCGGACGGTTCCGTGGTCACCGACGACCACGAGGCCAGCTGCGTACCGGGCCTCTATATCGCAGGCGACTCCTCGCGCGACGTCCAGTCTGCGATCGTCGCCGCCGCCGAGGGGTTCGAGGCCGCAGCTGCCATGAACACTGTCCTCCTACACAATGCACTGAAGTGATCCTTCGGTTGCGACTCCAATGCTGTTGGGCGAGATCCGCGATGGAGTCCGGTGGCGGAGGCCGCCCCGGTCATCGCCGACCTTCCTGCCTGTACGCCCAACGCCGTCACCAGTCAGAAGTAACTTGTTGCTATGAGACGTGTCCTCGTTCCTATGCTGTCCGCATATCTGCTCGCTGCTCTGATCGGCCGATTGTCTGAGAGACAGGGCAGGTCGGTGTGTGGCTGCGGGCCAGAGTGTTGGTGCAAGAAGCCGGTGTTGAGCGTGTTCCGATGGGTGTTCCCATTCGGCCATTCCGGGCTGAGCGCCGACGACAAAGCCGTGATGGACCACGCACACTCCAGCTGAGCGTGAGCCGCGGCAGGGAGAAGCCGGTGAAGGTCACGTTGTTGTTCTTCGATGGTTGCCCGAACTGGCAGGTCACCAACGCTCGCCTGGAGTCGATGGCCGTTGAATTCGGTTTTGAGTTAGAGCGTTGCCACGTCGTGACAGATGAGGACGCTCAACGGTTGCGGTTCCGCGGGTCGCCGACCGTGCTGATCGACGGTCGTGATGTGTTCGCTACTGGTGACGAACCGATCGGGTTGTCGTGCC
>JANMMQ010000074.1:0-4424 GCA_031373465.1 Ilumatobacteraceae bacterium
GGGAGCAGCGGGATCCAGAAGGTCGCAAGGCGAAACAGAATGACGGCGGCGACCGCGGTGACGCTGGCCATTCCCGCTGAGGTCAGTCCGGCGATCAGAGTCGCTTCGACGGCTCCGATCCCGCCGGGGGTGGGGGCGACCGAGGACACCACTGAACCAACGAGGTAGACGAGAGCGACCGAAGTGAACGCCGGGCCGGCGCCGAACGCGGACACTGCAACGGCCAACGCGAGGATGTACCCCATGGTGATGGCGAGCGAGCCGCCGAACAGCTCGATCATCTTGCCGGGTTGGCGGGCGATCTCACTGACGCTGGCGAGCGAGCGTTTCGTTGCCGGCAACACCCGAGTGGTGAGCAGTGAGCGGCTCCATGGAACGGCCAAACCGATGGCTGCGACCACGGCTACGCCGGCGGCGATCAATCCGACCGTGCCCCACGATGGCAGATCAAATGTCTCCAGTCCTGAGGAACCTGCAAGCACGACGAACAGGCCTGTCAGCGTGAGATGAACGATCACGCCGGCGATCGTGTCGACACCCACGGCCGCGACAGCCGTCGCCGTGTCGATGCCGCGCTTCTGGAGAAAGCGGGCGGTGAGCGCCAGCCCGCCGCCGGGCGCTGCGACGCCCACGAACGATGTCGCGATCTGCACCCCGATGTTCGGGGCCAGCGCTATCCGTTCAGGCAATGAGCCGTCGAGGGCCAGGGCAGCGCCGACGTACGTGAGGGCCGAGAGTGCGAGCGCCGCGGCCGCCCACCACAAATTGGCTCGTTGCAGCTCTCCCCAGAGGGAGCCGACGCCGAGGAATTGGGGAATGAGTGCCCACAACGCGAGCGCCGCAACGGCGATGGTGACCACCGTGCCCGTCTTGATCCTCTCGAGTTCCGCGATCGGAACGTCGTCGGCGCCGGTCACGCGTTGGACCTCGTCGCGAAGCTCCTCGAGACATCCGGCAGCTTTGACGGCGGCTCGCGTCCGGGGCGTCAACGCAAGCGGCTGCAGTCGGGGCAGCGCTGCTGCGACCGCGGCGGGCCCGACGCCGGCAACCGCGGCTTCCACTGCGCGTTGAACTCCGAGCGGAGCGGCTGTTGCTGCGAGGACTTCGGCAACATCCGTCGAAAGGGCAGAGCCGACCACACCCAACGAGGCCGAGGCGAATCCGACGAGCACGACGGTGTCATCATCGTCAACCCACAGGGCGTCAGCGTTGAGGCGGCGATGCACTGTGTGACTTTGTTGAAGGGCATCCACGATCGCCCAGACCGAATCCAAGAGCTGGGGCGTGCGGCGCGACGGCTCGAGCGCGCTCAACGACTGGCGCGTCTTCGCGTCGAACGCCATGATCATCGCATTCGGGGGGAACTCGGCGACCACCGCAAGGCGGGCAGTGGGAACTCCGTCCGAGTGAGCTTTCAACGCGCACAGGGCCTCGTGTTCGACGGCCGAGCGAAGGGACCGGAACGGTCGGTCCTGGCCGAAGTCGCGAAATCGCGCAGCTCGGTACGTCTGCAACGGGAGAAGGGCAGCCCACAAATCGTGACTGATGACCTTCACGATCAGCTGCTCGCCGTCGTCGATGAACACCCTGAATCCTGCGAAGCCGTGGAACCCGCCGAATCGTTCCACCGACGAGACCTTGTACCCAAGACGCTCGAGGATCTCGCCCACTGCCACGGCCCGGGGGATGGTGTTGGGGGCGCCGAGAATCAGTTGAACGAGCGACGACGCGGCCGCTGCCATAGCGATGGCGGTGACGACCGTGGCGGGGTGGGCCAAGCTGACGCCGAGCCGCGCCGCGACCCCCAGGACCAGAACGAGTGCGCCGATCCGTCGCCAACGATCGGCCCAGTGAGCTCGGTCGACGAACATCCAGGCGGCGATTACGCCCAGGTCCAAGGTCGTCGGGAACGCGGCACCGATGCCGTATCCACTCAGGCCGGTTACGTCAAAGCCCGATCCCGAATTGCCATTCCGTGATGGCACGAGTGGCAGTGTCGAGGTGCCAACAAGCTTGGAGATCGCAATCAGACCAGCGAGGCAGACGACCGAAGCGAGGAGCATTCGTCCGACGCGGGCAAACCGCCGGAGGGCGATTTGGCTGGCGAGCCCGAGCACCGCGGCGAGGAGGAAGCCGAGCTGGCAGACGCTGACGATGCCTGACACGAGCCACCGAGGGAGGGAACCGAGAAAGTCGCCGAAGGCGGCCGCGAAATCGCTGTTCTTGGAGCCCTGCAACACGAGAAACGTGCATCCAAGTACGGCAAGAGTTGCAAGAAGCCGGATCGCGGTGACCGGCGATCTCACATACGCCGGCTCAGGCGGCTCCGACACCACGAACGCTGGTCGCGCCGATGAGATGTCAAGCATGCCGAAAGGATTCTCGAGAAGGGATGCCTGATCGTAATCTGGGCGTTAGGGCCTTGCGAGAGTGGAAGTCGAGTCGACGACTGGAACTTCTAGGCTGAGAACATGGAAAAATCGGGCGCGAGCCAAGGCGAGTCGGCATCGGAGCTCATCTCGAAAAGAATCGCCGAACTCGGGGATTGGCGTGGGGAAACCCTCAGCAGAATGCGCACGCTTGTCAAGGAAGCAGACCCGGACGTCGTCGAGGAGTGGAAGTGGATGGGCACTCCGATTTGGTCCCACGATGGCATCGTGTGCACTGGCGAATCCTACAAGAAGGTCGTGAAGCTCACCTTCGCCAAGGGTGCGTCTCTGAAGGATCCGGCTCGTCTCTTCAACTCGAGCCTCGACGGAAACACCCGCCGCGCGATCGACATCCACGAAGGAGAAGAAGTTGATGAGTCCGCCTTCAAGGCGCTCGTTCGCCAAGCGGTCGACCTCAACAGTTCTGTCAAGTCGAAACCTTCGAAGAAAGCGAAGTCCTAAGGGTCCGCCTGGCCGCCCGCCAGCGGTCGCTTGACTCGAAGAGATCGAGGCAGACCGCTCTCCGGGGGCGAACGCGCTCTTGGGGATGAGATGCCATGCCTCATCGTCTCAGCGCTATGGCTGGGGGAGCCGCGGGTGGAGGTATGACGAGATTCGTTGTGCTGCGGGTGAGTCGAGGTTGGCCAGCACGGCGACGACGTAGCCGGAGCTCGGGTAGATCCTGAGGTCGCCGTTCATGCCTGGTGCGCCGCCGCTGTGGCCTACTGGGCCGCTCCCCTCGACGTCTCGTTGGTCCTCGAACCCGTAGGCGTATCCGGTGCCGGTTCCCGAGTCCACCTTGGCGGTGAACAGCAGGTCGGTGCTGTCGGGGCTGAGCAAGCGGTGGTTCAGCAGTGCCTCGGCGAAACGGGTGAGGTCCTCGACGGTGGAGTAGCCGCCACCAGCGGCGGTCCCGCGGTAGGGCAGGGTGTCGGTGTTCGGGGTCCACTCGCCGTCGGGCCTCAGCATGGTGTAACCGATCGAGCGGTCCGGGACCGCTTCGGTCTCCGGCAGCGAGCCGGTGGCGGTCATTCCTGCCCGCTGGTAGATGTGATCGTCCACGTAGTCGTAGTAGGTCTGCCCGGTGACCGCTTCGATGATCGCGCCGAGCAGCACGTAGCCGTAGTTGCTGTACTCCCACCTGGTGCCTGGGACGAACTCGGGGCCGCGTGAGCCGTACAGCTCGACGTAGTCGTGGTGGGTGCGTAGCTCGTCGCGGTGGACGTCGAAGGCGGGGCCGAAGATGTCTCCAGTGCCGCCGGTGTGGGTCAGCAGATGGTGGATGGTGACGGTGGCGGCGACGTCCGCGTTGGGATAGTCGGTGAGGTAGTCGCCGACACCTGCGGTGAGGTCGATCTTGCCGGCCTCGACGAGTTGGAGGATGGCGACCGCTGTGACCATCTTGTTCATCGACCCGATGCGGAAGCGAGTCTGGAGCGTGTTCGGGATCGCGCGGTCGCGGTCGGCCAGCCCGACCGCGTCGCTGAACAGCACCTCGCCGTGTCTGGTGACCAGCACGGCGCCGCCGAAGCGGTCGGCTGCGGCGTCCTCGCGCAGCAACGCGTCCACGTCGGCGAGGGTGGGCGGAGTGATGGCTAACTCGGCGGCGAGCGCGGCGACCTCGCTGGCCGTGAGCGGCCCGTCGTACAGCCGGATCCGGGAGACCGCTCCCCCGGAGTCCTCGTTCGGCGTGACGGTGTCGTCGCTGAACAGCCGAAGCGTGTCGTTGGCGTCGATCACGGCGATCTCGCCCGTGTCGTGGAAGGACAGCTGCCTGGCACCGTTGACATAGGCGACGACGGTGTCGGTGGTGTCCCTGGTGAGCACGACGTGGGCGTACGAGTCTGCTTCGAGCGCCGCGCCGAAGCCAGTGGTGATCGGCCAGAAATCCATCCGTCCGTCCAGGCTGTACAGGCCGCAATCTTCCGTGGCGTCGTTGAAGTCGAGGATCTTCGCAAATTCACGTTCGCTTTCGTGTGCAAAACTGGCTCGGCG
>JANMMQ010000082.1:0-13186 GCA_031373465.1 Ilumatobacteraceae bacterium
GGGTCCCGACATGCGAAAGTTCTCAGCAGTTGCGTTGATGATCACGTCGGTCGTGGTGCCGGTGATCAGCATCGGCACGGTAACGGTGTCGGCAGCGACGGGGTTGCCGATCGGGTTCGTGGATTCCGCTGTGGCCACACCGGGCGCCTCGACCGGGATCGTCGGCATGCCCGACGGAACCGTGATGGTGTTGGTGCAAACCGGCTCGGTCCGTCTGATCCGCAACGACGTGCTGCTGGCCACGCCGGCGTTAACCATGAGCCTGTCGCCGTGCAACGGCGGCGAGCGGGGCCTGCTCGGTGTAGCCCTCGACCAGGACTTCAAAGCCAACGGTTACGTGTACCTCTACTTCACGCGGCCAGCTGCGGCTCCCGGCGGTTGCGTCAACCGGGTCAGCCGGTTCACGATGACCGGCGACTCCATCGATCCGAACAGCGAGATCATCCTCGTCGACAACATCTCCTCGAACGCCGGTAACCACAACGGCGGCGATCTCGAGATCGGTGGCGACGGGTTCCTCTACATCTCGGTCGGCGATGCCGGCGCAGACCCGCGGGGCGATTCCAGCCCGAACGACGCGGCTCAGGATCTCAGCCTGCTCAACGGCAAGATCCTGCGGGTCGTGCCGTCTACCGGCGGCCCGGCACCCGGCAACCCCGTCAGTGGGCCCGGTACCGACAGCTGTCGCGACCGCGGCAACCTGCCCTCCACACCGAACACGCCGTGTCAGGAGCTGTACGCCTGGGGGCTGCGCAACCCGTTCCGATTCGCGTTCGACCCGAACACGGGCCCCGATCGCTTCTTCATCAACGACGTCGGTCAGAGCACGCACGAAGAGATCGATGCCGGAGGCATCGGACTCAACTACGGCTGGCCGGTCCGCGAGGGGTTCTGCCCCATCGGCCAGATCTTGCCGTGTGCGCCCGCGGCGCCGGGCTACACCGACCCGATCACCGATTATCCCCGCACCCTTGGTCAAGTCATCACCGCCGGGGCGTTCATCCCCAACGGGCACTGGCCGGCCGAGTACGACGGCGGATATCTGTTCGCCGATGCCGGCAGCGGCAGGATGTGGTTGCGCCGCGCCAACGGCTCCATCGATTACGCCGCGCCGTTCGCCGTGGGCGCAACTGCGATCGCCGACATGGCGTTCGTGACGACCCCTACCTCCATCGCGATGTACTACACCCTCAGCACTGGCGCCGTTCGCAAGATCACCCACCCCACCACGCCGCCCGGCGATCCAGGACCGCTGGCCTTCGTCGCAGTGCCGCCCGGCACGCGAGTGCTCGACAGCCGGCTCCCAGAATCAGGTAACAAGACTGTGCGCGCCGGTGCCACACGGTACGTGCCGATGAACGTCAACCCCGCCGTGACCAAGGCGGTCCTGGTCAACTTCGCATTCGTCACGCCGAGCAGTTCCGGGTATCTCACCGCGTGGGCCGGACGAAGTGATCGTCCGCTTGCGTCGAATATCAACGCCGCGCCGGGTGAGGTCGTTGCCAACTCTGCCGTTGTGCCGGTCGACGCCAACGGCGGGATATTGGTCTATGCCTTCGCCACCGCGCATGTGGTGATCGATGTGCTTGGCTACTTCAACGTCGCCCCAGGTGCGGTGAGCCCCGGCCGATTCGTGTCAGTCGCGCCTACACGCATCAGCGACACGCGTGATCCCGTCTCGGCTGCGAACCAGTTCACCCGCGGTGTGGGTCCGGTTCTGCCGTTCGTTCGTGTTCCTGTGGCCAGCCGCGGCGGCCTGCCCGCGGCGTCTTCGATGGACGCCGCAGTCCTGGTCGTCACTGCCGTGACGAACCCCGGCAACGGTGGCGGGTTCCTCAGCGCGAGCTCAGGCGGCACGCCGTTCTCCGGGTCGTCCCACCTCAACACCAACGGGGCCGGTGACATACGGGCCAACCTCGTCGTCGTTCCGCTGGGCGCTGACGGCACGGTCGACTTCCACCTGCTGTCGGTCCCCGACGTGATTGTCGATGTCGCCGGATATTTCACATCGGCCACCTCGACGGCGGCGACTGCCGGCCGTTTCCATGTGATCCAGCCGTTCCGCGAGGTCGACACCAGGCGCAACGTCGGGTTCGGTCGTCTGCCGGGTCAGACCTCTGTATCGCTCGATCCCGTCAGTGTCCCGCCCAACGCCGGCGCGATGGCTCAGAACATCACCATCGTCGACAATGCCTCGGCGGGATTCGTCACGCCCTATCCCGGTGGTGCGCTACCGGTCGTCAGCGCCGGCAACACGACCGCCGCGAACCAGATACACGCGGTGCTGTCGTTCACACGGCTCAGCGCTCAGCCGGCGACGATGAGCTACTACTCGCTGATGCCGACCGATCTCGTCGTCGACACTCCCGGCTACTTCGAAGGTGGCTGATCGGTAGCCTTTACGTCGTGGCCAGCCTGCGTATCGCCCTCGCCCAGTTGAACCCGATCGTCGGCGACCTCGACGGCAACGTCGCTAAGATCCTCGCGGCGTACGACCAGGCCGAGGCCGCCTCGTGCGACATCGTGGCGTTCACCGAGCTCGGGATCACCGGCTACCCGCCGGAAGATCTCGTCCTGAAACCGGGTTTCGTCGCCGACAACCTCGAAGCCCTGGCCAAAGTCGCCACACACACAGGTCGTTGCGCCGCGGTGGTCGGATACGTCGACGCGGATCGCGACATCTACAACGCTGCCGCGATGTGCGCCAACGGGGAGGTACTGGGTACCTACCGCAAGCGCCTGCTGCCCAACTACGCGGTGTTCGACGAGGACAGGTACTTCACGCCCGGCTCAGCAAGCGACCCGTACGAGCTCTACGTGATCGGCGGCGTCAAGGTCGGCATCAGCATCTGCGAAGACATCTGGAGCCCCACCGGGCCGCTGGCCGAGCAAGCTGCGGGCGGCGCCGAGCTGAACATCAACATCAACGGGTCGCCCTATCACTTCGACAAGGCCTCCGCGAGGGAGCGAATGTTGGCGACCCGCGCTGCCGATGCCAGCTGCGCGCTGGTGTATGTCAACCAGGTGTGCGGTCAGGACGAGTTGGTGTTCGACGGCGGATCCGTGGTGTTCGATGCCGGCGGGAACCTCGTTGCCCGAGCTGCCCAGTTCGTCGAAGAGCTGTTGATCACCGAGGTGCAGATCGAGCCCGTCTATCGCAAGCGTCTGATCGACCCGCGTGGCCGGCGCACCGAGCTCGAGATGCCTCTCATCCACGTCTCCGACGCGTCCGTCGGCCGCGACGTGGCTCCGCCCGCGACGAGGATCGCGCCCGAACTGGCGCCCGCAGCCGAGATGTACGAGGCTTTGGTCCTCGGGACCGGCGACTACGTGCGCAAGAACGGCTTCACCGACGTGGTCATCGGTCTCTCTGGCGGCATCGACTCGACCCTTGTCGCCTGCGTTGCGGTCGACGCGCTCGATGCCGACCACGTGCACGGCGTGTCGATGCCGTCGCGGTACTCGAGCGACGGATCGAGGACCGACGCCGCCGATCTTGCCAAAGCACTCGGCATCGACTTCCGCACGATCGCCATCGAGCCCGCCTTCAGCGCGTTTCTCGACATGACGAAGGATTCGTTTGCCGGCAAGCCCGAGGATCTCACCGAGGAGAACCTGCAGAGCCGGATCCGCGGAGTCACATTGATGGCGCTGTCCAACAAGTTCGGTTGGATGGTGTTGACCACCGGCAACAAGAGCGAGATGGCCGTCGGCTACTTCACGCTGTACGGCGACTCGGTCGGTGGCTACGCGGTGATCAAGGACGTGTTGAAGACTCGTGTGTACGACCTGTGCCGCTACTACAACGAGCGTGCGGAACGGGAGGTCATCAGCGAGAGCGTCATCGCGAAGCCGCCATCGGCGGAGCTGCGCCCCGACCAACGCGACGACCAGAGCCTGCCGCCGTACGAAGTGCTCGATCCGATCCTCGAGCTCTACGTCGAAGAGGATCGCACGGCCTCGGAGATCATCGAGCTCGGTCACGACGAGGCGCTGGTGCGCCGCATCACCCGTCTGGTCGACGTCAACGAGTACAAGCGGCGGCAAACTCCGCCCGGCGTGCGGGTCAGCGTGAAGGCCTTTGGTAAGGACCGGCGATTGCCGATCACCAACGCCTACCGCGGCTGATCACACGCGTCGAGGCGCGGACAACGTGATGGTGATCACTGCGATCACTGCCAGTACGGCCGCCATCGCTGCCGGCCAGCCGATCCCGTAGCTCGAGTAGAGCCGCGTCGCGGGCACCGACATCAGCGACCGGCCGACGGTGTCGACCCCGATCAACAGTCCGAGGCCTTGAGCAGGCGAGCCGGGCACCAACCCGGTCCCAAGCGATATGGCGCTGACGACCGAGAACTCGAAGCCGAGGACACCGATCGCTAGCAATGCGACACCGATGATCAGGTGGTGATGCAGTAACGCCAGGCCCGCGCTGGCGGGGACCATCAACGCAGCGCCCATGGCGACCGAACGTCGCTTGCCCCAGATGTCGGTGAAGCGGGCGACCGACAATGTGGCGACGAGCTCACCGGCGCCCAACAGGAACGTGACCGCCGACAGCCCCGCCGGGGTCAGCCCGAACTCATCCTCCAACCAACTTCCGAATGTCACGATCAACGCATGACTGGCCGCGGTGATTGCGAACCCGGACACAAGTATCAACCAGCCGCGCGAGACCAGCCGGCCCAATGGTCGCGCCTTTGCCGCCGTTCGGTGCTCGTCGGTCGGAGAGTCGATGCGGCCGATCACGACGATCGACATGATGATCATCGCGGCGGCACCGCTGAGGTAGCCGACGCGCCAGTTGGATGCCGCTGTGACCAGACCCATGGTGCTGACGCCGATGAGCAGCCCCAACGCCCATGAGACCTCGATGAGGCCGGTGACCCGGCCCCGCTTTTCGTATGGCACGTGCATGGCGATCCATGCACCGATCCCGAGGTAGAACGTGGTGTTGCCCTGACCGAGGATGACCAGGGCGATCGCCAGCGTCGCAACGCCTTGACTTGCCGCCGCCAGGCACGTGCCGATGATGGCGGCACCCAGGCCGAGTGCCACCGCTCTGCGGGCACCGAGCCGATCGACCAACCGTCCGATCACGGGAGAGGCCAGGCCGAAGAGCTCGGAGATGGCGATCGCCACGCCGATGTCGGCGAGCCGGACATGCAGGCCGCGGGCGATGGTCGCGATGAACGGGCCCACAAATCGGTAGCACGCGTTCGAGGTCATCCGCGCTGCAGTGAAGGCGGTGAGGTCGCGGCGGACCTCCGGCGCGTACGAATCATCCAACACGCGGCCGAGCACGACGATCGACACTAACTCGCTAGCCTGTGCATCCCGTGGCCCTCATCGTGCAGAAATACGGCGGCACCTCCGTCGCCGATCCAGACCGCATGCGCGCAGTCGCCGAGAATGTGGCTTTCACCCGACGCCATGGCCACGATGTCGTCGTTGTTCCGAGTGCCATGGGCAAGACGACCGACAACCTCATCAAGTTGGCCAATGACGTCTCCAGCACGCAGCCCGGCCGCGAGATGGACATGTTGATCACCACCGGCGAGCGAATCTCGATGTCGTTGCTGTGCATGGCCTTGGCAGATCTCGGTATCGAAGCAGTCAGCTTCACCGGTAGCCAGGCCGGGATCATCACCGATTCGACGCACATGAAGGCGAAGATCCTCGAGGTCAAAGGCGACAGGATCCGTGAAGGCCTGGTGGCCGGCAAGGTGTGTGTGGTCGCCGGTTTTCAGGGCATCAGCACCGAGAAGGAGATCACCTCGCTCGGTCGTGGCGGAAGCGACACCACTGCGGTGGCGTTGGCTGCTGCGCTGCGCGCCGACAGCTGCGAGATCTACACCGACGTCACCGGTGTCTTCTCGGCGGACCCCCGTATCGTGCCGCAGGCGCGCAAGCTGCCTCATGTCAACTTCGACGAGATGCTCGAGATGGCCGGTTCCGGCAGCAAGGTTTTGGCGCTGCGCAGCGTCGAGTTCGCACGCAACCACAATGTCCCCATCCACGTCCGCTCTGCCTTCACATGGGAGCCGGGAACATGGGTCACCGACCAGGAGCCAAACATGGAAGAACCAATCATCTCCGGTGTCGTCACCGACACCAGCGAATCGAAGGTGACCATCGTTGCCGTTCCTGACCATCCGGGGATCGCGGCCGCCCTGTTCGAACCGCTTGCAGCAGCCAACGTCAACATCGACATGATCGTGCAGAACACTTCGCACGACGGCACGACCGACATCAGCTTCACCATGCCGAAGGCCGACATGGCGACCGCCGAGTCGATCGTCAGCCGGGTGGCCGCCGAGGTGGGTGCGCGGGGCGTGGACCACGACGCCGACATCGCCAAGATCAGTCTCGTCGGCGCCGGTATGAAGACCAGCCCCGGCATCGCCGCGAAGATGTTCCGCGTGCTGGCCGACGAGAAGGTCAACATCGCAATGATCTCGACTTCGACCATTCGCATCAGCGTCGTCACTTCGTCGGCTGATCTCGAGCGCGCAGCCCGAGCCTTGCACACGGCGTTCGGGCTCGATTCCGGCCAGGCGTACTCTTCGCCGCTGCCGGAACGGAAGTAACCCGCGACCGATGCGACGCAATCATGTTCCGTGGCGTGCCGCCGGTACGAAGACGGAGAAGAAGCACTCAGCCGATGAGGTCGTGCAAGAGACCGGCTGGGTGTTCAACAACGTCACCGGCAGACACCTCAGCCTGGCTGAGTTCGTCGAGACCGGTAGTCACGAGACACTCGCCTACCTGACCGCGTTCGGGCTGGGAGACGATCCTCTTGCCTCCGAGACCCTTGTCGAGATCGGGTCGGGCATCGGTCGCATGACCGCCAGCTTCACCCGGCTCTTCGGGCGTGTGGTCGCGTGCGATCTCGACGGCGCGTTCCTCGAGCGGTGCCGCGAGACGGTCGCCCAGTTCGGCAGGCCCGAACGGCTCCAGACCAGCCCGGTCTCCGATGGTCGCTCCATCTCCTTGCCCGATGACACAGCGGACCTCGCGTTCAGCTACATCACGTTCCAGCACTGCCATCACGACGACGCATTGGGGCTGACGTCGGAGGCCGTTCGGGTCGTCCGCGGCGGTGGCACCGTCGTGCTCAACTTCCGCACGTGGACGCCGAGCGACGCCGTTCTCTGGCCTGCCGGCAAGATCGTCCGTGCGCTGTGGCGAGTGCCGAAGTTGGGACCCGCCATCTCCAAACGCCGGACGGTGGCTCGGCTCGGCTGGCAGGCCAACCGGCTTTCACCGACCGATGTCCTGGCATCTGTCGGGGCTCGGATCACCGATGTGAAGATCGTCAGGTCTCCGAAGCGTCGCAGCTTCGCGATCCCTGGCACGTCGGACGAGTCGTTCGAGGGCGTGCACCCGAGCCATTGGTGGCTCGTCGCCAAGGTCGTTTGAGGCGCGCACTGCGTCGTGTGTATTCAACGGCGTTGCCAATTCACAGGCGTTAACAGCGACACGGCGTTAACCTCTTGGCCATGAAAATTGGTGTCGTGGGTGCCACTGGCCAGGTCGGTTCGGTCATGCGTCAACTCCTGGCTGAACGCAACTTTCCCGTCTCGGAGATTCGCTTCTTCGCCTCCGCACGTTCCGCTGGGACAACTCTGGACTGGAATGGCTCGGCGATCACCGTCGAGGACGCCGCGACTGCCGACGTGTCAGGACTCGACATCGCCCTGTTCTCCTCGGGCGCGACGTCGTCTCGCGAGCTTGCACCGAAGTTTGCCGCTGAGGGAGCGACCGTGATCGACAACTCGTCGGCATGGCGGATGGATCCCGACGTGCCGCTGATAGTCAGCGAGGTGAACCCCGGCGAGATCGCCAACGCCCGCAAGGGCATCATCGCCAACCCCAATTGCACGACCATGGCCGCGATGCCGGTCCTCAAGCCGTTGCACGACGAGGCCGGTCTCGTTCGGCTGATCGCCGCCACCTACCAAGCCGTCAGCGGCGCGGGGCTTTCGGGTGTGGATGAGCTCGACAAGCAGGCTCGCGAAGTGGTCGACCGTGCCCGCGAGCTAACGCACGATGGGGCGGCCGTCGCCTTCCCGGCACCGAGCAAGTTCGCCAAGCCGGTCGCCTTCAACGTGTTGCCCTATGCCGGCAAGTACGTCGACGATGGCTCGTTCGAGACCGACGAGGAGCAGAAGCTCCGCAACGAGAGCCGCAAGATCCTGGCCATCCCCGACCTGCGGGTCAGCGGTACATGCGTGCGAGTACCGGTCTTCACTGGCCATTCGCTGAGCATCAACGCCGAGTTCGAACGACCCATCACCGTTGCTCGGGCCATCGAGATCCTCTGCGATGCACCCGGTGTGGCACTCAGCGACATCCCGACGCCGCTCGAGGCAGCCGGACAGGACCAGTGCTACGTCGGTCGCATCCGCCAGGACTCCTCGATCGACGGTGGACGCGGCCTGGTGCTGTTCGTCAGCAACGACAACCTCCGCAAAGGCGCCGCGCTCAACGCCATCCAGATCGCTGAACTACTGCTCTAAACCGCATCCGAGTGTTTTCGGCCCGGCAGGCCTCGAACGAGTGTCTTCGGCCCACCCGGGGTGACGGGAAACACTCGGTTGGACGCAAACACTCGGTCGGGCTATGGGCAGGTACACGGGGTCGCCGCGCAGCGCGGGCAGCAGTTGGCGTAACGCTGTGCTGCTTCACTGAGATCGACACCGAGTTGGTTGGCCAGGGACGTCAGCCAGGCCAGCACATCGCCGAACTCGTGCACTTGCTGCTCGTGTGTGCCTTTGCGAACCGCTTGCGCCAGTTCGCCGACCTCTTCCGCCAGCCAGGCGACCGAGCTCGGGACGCCGCGGGCCCTGTCGCGCTGACCGAACGTTGCTTCGATCTGTCGTTGAAAAGCAGCCAGGTCCACGTCGGCGCAGGCTAGCGGCCAACTCCTGACGAATCTTGATGGATGAACGCAAACGTTTGCGGTAGAGTCGCAGTTCGACTGAGGAGGGCACATGCCAGGGCCAGGAAACGATCTGATCGACGAACTAGAAGTAGAGGCGGTCACACGCGTTCTGCGTAGTGGCTACCTCGGGCGATATGGGCCCGACGACGATCCCTCGTTCGGCGCGGAAGTGCTGACGCTGGAGAAGAGCGTTGCCGAACTGGCCGGCGTGCACCACGCGCTGGCGGTGAACTCCGGCACCAGTGCGATATGGATCCTTCTGTCAGCGTTGGGCATCGGTCCGGGCGACGAGGTCATCGTGCCCGGCTTCACCTTCGTGGCGTCGATGTCAGCAATCGTGTACGCGGGTGCCAAGCCGGTGCTCGCCGAAGTCGACGACACGTTCACCCTCGATCCGAAGGATGTCGAGGCCCGCATCACGAGCAAGACCAAGGCGATCCTCGCCGTTCACATGTTGGGTGCATCTTGTGATCTCGATGCGCTCAGCGACATTGCAGCTCGTCATGGCCTACTGCTGATCGAAGACGCAGCGCAGGCCTTCGGGGGCAGCTACCACGGACGCAGGCTCGGCTCGATCGGCGTCGGCGGCGCGTACAGCTTCAACTTGTACAAGACCATCACCTGCGGCGACGGCGGCATGCTCGTCACCGACACGCGTGATCTCTACGAACGATGCTTTGCACTGCACGACCAGGGCCACCTTCCGTTACGACACGGTATCGAAGTCGGTCAGCGGCCGTATCTCGGCCTCAACCTGCGGATGAACGAAGTCTCCGGGGCGGTGCTCAACGCACAGCTCACCAAGCTCGATTACATCCTCACCACCTTGCGCAGCAACAAAGCGGCGTTTCGTGCGGCCATCGAGACGACGCCGGGCGTGGGCTTCCGGCGACTGACTGATCCGGCTGGCGACATCGCAACGCACCTCGTCGTCGTCCTGCCCGATGCCGACACGGCTGCGGCGGTCGCTCGTGACCTCGACACCAAGACGCTCTCCAACTCCGGCTGGCACGTGTACGCCAACATGGAGCACCTCCGCAGCCGGCGGATCGTGTCCGGTTTCGCCAGCGCGGTCGCCGACTACATCGCCGACCCCGGCATCTTGCCGGCCACCGATGCGTTGCTGGCCCGATCGATCACGCTCGGCGTGGGTGTGGTGGACGCCGGGATCGGGTCGGCGTTCGGCATCAATGTTCGATCAACCGCGACCGACATCGAAAAGGCCGCTGACAGGTTCCGCACGGCCGTCGAGAATCATCTCGGCTGAATCGTCAGACGAAAGGATGAGTCCACGACGGGTGACGCTTGTCGATGTTGCGAAGCGCGCCGCAGTGTCCGTCGCCACGGTCAGTCGCGCCCTCAGTGGCAATCCTCAGATCAGCGAAGCGACGCAGTCGCGCGTTCGCCGGATCGCAGACGACCTCAAGTACGTCCCCAACGTGGCTGCTAGGAGCCTGGTCCTTCAATCGAGTGCCACGTTCGGGCTGATGACTCCCGATGTGACCGACCCCATTCATGCCCAAGTCGTCACGGGCTTCCAGCAGCAGGCGGCGGAGCAGGGCTACTCGGTGATCTTGTCCAACAGGTTCTGGGACCCGGGCACCGAACGGCGGGCCCTGCGCGAGTTCGCCGCGCACCGCGTCGCCGCGGTCGCGGTCATGGGCAGTGTGCTGCCTCAGGCCGAGGTGAAGCGATTGTTGTCTCCGAGCCCGGTGCTGTTCATAGGGTCGGAACACGTTCCCGCCAGCGGTGGTGACCTGGACATGGCGCGGGGCTGTCTGCGACCCGACGATCGCGATGGCATGAGGCAAGTGGTCGACCACCTGATCGAACGCGGGTATCGCCGTGTGGCGTACGTCAGCGGCTCGTCGGGCGCCACACAGATCATCCGCCGCGATGCATTGGTGGCAGCGCTGGCGGACCGCGGCCGCGCCGAGTTCGTCGTGCACACTGCCGACGAAGTGGATGCCGGTGGTCTCCGGCCGATCGCGGTGAGGATCCGCCAGTCGCGCCCGGACGCGGTCGTTTGCTACGACGACAAGACGGCCCTGCTGCTCATGGACGAACTGCGATCTGCGGGCGTGATGGTCCCGAGTGATGTGGCGGTCGTCGGCTTCGATGACATCCCGTTCGCCCGCATCTCCAACCCTCGGCTCACGACGGTGTCCCAACGCGCTGACGACCTGGGTCGGACCAGCGTCGACCTGCTGCTGTCGACGATCGAGCGAGGCAGGCTGCCTGTGTCGCAACTCATGCCGGTCACACTCGTCGTGCGCGAGACCACACCCGGCCCGTTCAAGCCCGCTCACAAGAAAGACAGACGATCATGACCAGGAAGATCTACACCAGGTGGCCGGTGGTCGAGGGCTATGCCGACAGGCAGAGCTATCGCGCCGGCGAGGTCGTCGAGATGCGGTGCAGCAGCCGCGCGTCCATTGCCACCGCATCAGTGTTCAAGGTGGGTCGCGAGCGGACCGAGGTGTGGCGGCAAGAAGGCATCACGATCGGCGAGCATCCGTATCCGGAACACGCATACGCGACGGGCTGCGGTTGGCCGGTGGCCTTCACCGTCGATGTGGATCCGGCGTGGCCGTCCGGCTTCTACGAGGTCAGTCTGCACGCCGATGGAGAGACCGGCGAGCCAGCGACGTCCGAGGCGTTCTTCGTCGTACGTCCGTCTGCGCCGACGTCAGCGGACGCGATCCTTGTGCTGGCCACCAACACCTACAACGCCTACAACCAGTGGGGCGGAAGGTGCTTGTACAGCGACGCCGTGAAGGTGTCCTTCGATCGTCCGTTGGAGCGCGGCTATCTGCGCAGGCCGTCCGCGCCCGACGAGGTTGCGTACGACGGCCGTGTCAACAGCATCGTCTCGGAGCCGGATGAGGAGCATCTTCAACTCCAGCGCTACCTCACCGATTTCGATTTGCCCTTGTGGTGCGCGTCGTCGGGCTGGCACACCTGGGAGCGCCGGTTCGTGCGCTGGGCCGAGTCTGAAGGGCTGACGTTGGACTACGCGGTCAACTCCGATCTGGAGTTCCATCCCGAGGTGCTCGACGGCCAGCGGCTGATGCTCAGCGTCGGCCACGATGAGTACTGGTCGTGGAAGATGCGCGATACCGCTGATGCATTTGTCGAGAACGGCGGGTCGTGGGCCATTTTCTCCGGCAACACGTGCTTCTGGCAGGTCCGCTATGAAGACGACGGTCGGACGATGGTCGGCTACAAGGGTCGCGCTGAATCCCTGGATCCTCTCGCGGGGACCGAGGACCATCGCCGGATCACGACAATGTGGTCGCTGCCGTCGATCGGCAGGCCAGAAGCGCAGACGATAGGACTCAGCTTCACCCGCGGTGGCTACGCGCGGGTCGGCAAGGCCACGCCGCGAAGTTCCGGCGGCTACAGCATCCATCGGCCCGACCACCCCGTGTTCGAGGGGACCGAGCTGCGATACGGCGACCAGCTCGGCGTGCCGGACAAGATCGTCGGTTACGAGGTCGACGGTTGCGAGCTGACCATGGTCAACGGCGACCCGGTGCCCACGTACAACGATGGCACGCCGCCAGGCCTCGAGGTGCTGGGGACCGCACCCGCCCGGCTGATCTCCATCACGCCGACGTTGTGCGAGGCGCCGGTCGAGTTGTGGGCCGGAATCGACCCGCCCGGCGACCTCGAAGGTGTTGCTGCTGGGCTCTACGGCTCGGCATCGCCGGAGAACATTGCCCGCATCGCCCATGGCCATGCCGTGATGTGCACCTTCACCAAGGGCAAGGGGAGGGTGTTCAACGCGGGGACGACGGATTGGAGCTGCGGCCTCGACGCCGACCCACTTGTGCAACAGGTGACGCGCAACGTCATCCGCTGGCTCACCGCCGACGCCTGACGCGTCCAGTCGCGGGTCACCCACCGGTCTACGCCGGGTTCGTAGCATTCCTTGGGTGAAGTTGGAACCAGACATCGACAAGTTCTTCGATCCGGATGCCGGTCCCGGAAGCGGTCTTCACATCGTGCTACGTCATGGCGACGACGAGGCTGCCGAGGAGTGGTTCATGGAGCGGCGCATTGCCTACCGCGACCGCCATTTCGACAAGCCGATCAGCGTTCCACGGGACAAGGCCACGTTCGTGACCGACCTGACGTCGGTGCCGCTGCTCTTCACCTGGCTGGTCCCGCGGACCGGGAACCATCTTGCCGCCGCGTTGATCCACGACGCGCTCACTCCTCCGTTCAGCGTCGTTG
>JANMMQ010000085.1:0-18873 GCA_031373465.1 Ilumatobacteraceae bacterium
CAGCGCCTCGGCGTCAAGGTCTTCGGTGGCAGTGCTATCCACGCCGGTACCATCATCGTTCGGCAGCGTGGCACCAAGTTCCACCCCGGCCGCAATGTCGGCATCGGTGGCGACGACACCCTGTTCGCGCTGACGGATGGCGCAGTGAAGTTCGGTTCGCGCGGTGGCCGCAAGGTCGTCGACGTCGAAACGCTCGACGCCGACCCCACTTCCTGATCCTCGCGTCTCGTAGCGAGGGTGAGACGGCACGCCGAAGGCGTACCGGCTCACGCATCACTCGTTTTCGGCGACGACCTTGCCGTTCTGGATGACGGTGCGGATCCGCTGACCGAGGCCTGAGATGTCGAGTGCGTCGCCGCGAGCAATGACGATGTCTGCCCGTTTGCCGACCTCGATCGCGCCGCGATCTTCTTCGACACCGAGCAGTTCCGCCGCGATGCGGGTCGTCGCGATCAACGCCTGCGCCGGCGACATCCCGCAGGCAACCATCTGTTCGAGCTCGCGCAGGTTCTGACCATGAGGCGTCACGCCGGAATCGGTGCCCATCGCCACCTTGACACCGGCCTCGATCGCCTGGCGGATGCTCTGCCGATGGACGTCGATCACCATCTTGGACTTGTCGATCGCGTACTGGGGCACGTTGACTCCGCGGTCAGCGGCCTCGAGCACACCCATCGGCGCGATCAGCGTCGGGACGAGGTACGTCCCGCGTTCGAGCATCATTCCGATGGCTTCGTCGTCGAGATAGATCCCGTGCTCGATGGAGCGGATCCCAGCACGAACCGCCGATTTGATCCCTTCAGTCGCCTGGGCGTGTGCCATGACCCACTTGCCAGCGGCCGATGCCTCAGCGACCAGCACGTCGAGCTCGTCGTCGCGGTAATGACCGTGGCGTGGATCGTCGCGAGGCGACAGCACGCCGCCACTGGTGCACACCTTGATCACGTCGGCACCGGCCCGGATCAGTTCGCGAACCTTGCGGCGCATCTCCTCCGGTCCATCGACGATGTTGTGCGGCTTGCCGGGGTGGGCGATGCCGATGATGCTCGGCATGTACGCCCCGCAGGGCTCCCACGTGTCGCCGTGGCCACCGGTCTGACTGAGGATGGTGATCGAGATCTGCATGTCGGGTCCCGGAGCGAAGCCACGTTGTTGTGCCGTCTTGATCCCGAGGTCGCTGCCGCCGGCTTCGCGTACGGTCGTGATCCCGGCAGCGAGCGTCCTGGCCATTCGCTCGGCGGCGAGATAGAAGTTCATCGAGAACGGTGTGTGCACGGAGTGCATCGGGTCGAGGTCGCCGTCGACCATGAAGTGCACATGACTGTCGATGAAGCCGGGGTAGACAGCGTGGCCGCTTGCGTCGATCGAGCCATCGCCATCCAGCGAGGTGCCGATCTCGACGATCCGGTCGCCTTCGATAGCGACATCGGCAACGGCAGCCGAACCGCCGACGCTGTCGAACACCTGGCCGTTGTGGATCACGGTTCGTGTCATCGGCGCATGTTACGCCGATGCCTCGCGCAGCTACAGATGGGTGTCGATCCCCTGAGGCAGCCGAGCCGTGTCCCATCCGAGGAGGGCCACCGCTTGTCGACAGGCGTACCGGTCCGTCATTCCGCCCACGTAGGCGACGGCATCGTGCAGCGCCGTGTCGGTGTCGCCGCTCCCATCGGGGAGAAGTTGTGGATGCGCGCCGTAGTGCTCGACGAGTGCCTGCAGCAACGAGATCACCGACAGGGCTTGGGCCTGCGATGCCGGCCGGAGGTACACGTTGTCGTAGTTGAACTTGCGGAACGCGGCCAGCGCTTCAGCGGCATCGGCGGTCATGCCGACCCTTCCCGTCTGGCCGGCCGCCAGAATCATTGCGGTGATGAACGCGCCAAGCTGTTGACTGCGCCGCTCGCCGCACCGGTCGCGGACGATCGCGGGCAGGGCTTCGGGTGTGACGATCCGTGCGGCGACAGCGTCTTCGAAGTCGTGGCACACGTAGGCGATGCGATCCGCCCAGCTGACCACTTCGCCCTCGGGGGTCTGCGGGGCAGGCCGAGACCACGAGTGGTTGCGCACGCCGTCGAGGGTCTCCATGCACAGGTTGAGCGACGTCAGCGTGACGTCGGCACCCCACACCGCATGGTCGTACCCGCCGTCGACGTACGGTGTGAGCGCATCCTCGCTGGCGTGACCACCGGGCCCGTGACCGCAGTCGTGGGCGAGGGCGATCGCTTCGGCCAGTTCCACGTTGAGCCCAAGTGCCCTCGCGACGGATGTTGCCACCTGGGCGACCTCGAGCGCGTGGGTCAGTCGGGTTCGCTGATGATCATCGGGGAACACGAAGACCTGCGTCTTGCCGGCCAGACGCCGAAACGCGCTGGCGTGCAGGATGCGGTCTCGATCGCGCTCGAAGCACGTGCGCCACTGATCGGGTGTCTCGGGGATGGCCCGTCGTCCGGCACCGATCGCCCGTGTGGCCGACGGCACAAGGGACTGGCCCTCGACGTCCTCGCGTTGCTCGCGTTCGACGAGCGACGTCGAGCCGGTGCCTGCAGTCGAGTCGGCGTGGGCAAACGCCACGGCGCCTTCGGCGTGTCCGTGCATTGTCGAGGCCCATCGCTCCGCTCGTTCGCCCAGGTCTGCCATCGGTCCAGAGTACCGAACAACTCCGGCTGGCCCGTCGGCATCGCCAGATAGCCTCAAGGGGTCCTATGAGCGGGTTCGTCGATGAAGCGCAACTGAATGTACGCGGAGGCGATGGTGGGGCCGGCTGTTCCTCGTTCCGGCGTGAGGGGCCCGAGGCGTTCGGTGGGCCCAACGGAGGCGACGGCGGCAAGGGCGGCGATGTCTGGCTCGTCGCCGATCGCAACGTTGCATCGCTGTTGGCCTTCCGTGACCATCCGCACCGCCGGGCCAAGGACGGCGTCCACGGCAAGGGCAAGGATCAACACGGCAAGCGCGGCGAATCACTCGAGGTCGCGGTACCCGAAGGCACCGTGGCCGCCGACCTGTACACCGGCGAACTGCTGGCAGACCTGGCCAACCACGGCGACCGCTGGCTTGCGGCCGCGGGTGGCCGCGGTGGCCGCGGCAACGCCAAGTTCTGGTCGAACAAGCGCAGGGCTCCGACGTTCGCCGAGCAGGGCGAGCACGGCCAGGACATCTGGCTGAAGCTCGAGCTGAAGCTGATGGCCGACGTGGCCCTGGTCGGGTTTCCGAACGTCGGCAAGAGCACGCTGATCAGCGTGATCAGCGCGGCCAAGCCGAAGATAGCCGACTATCCCTTCACGACCCTGGAGCCGCACCTCGGCGTCGTGAAGATCGACGAGCACACCGATTTCGTCGTCGCCGACATTCCCGGCCTGATCGAAGGCGCCAGCGAGGGCAGGGGTCTCGGCCACCAGTTCCTGCGGCACATCGAGCGGGCCAGGGTGCTGTGCGTGATGCTCGACCTCGCCGCTGCCGACGAGGTTCCACCGGAGGAACAAGAACGCATCCTGCTTCACGAACTCGGGCAGTACCGTCCCGAGATGCTCGAGCGCCCGCGCCTGGTCGTCGGCACCAAGGCTGACATCGCCGTCGCGGATTGGCCGGGATTGCGCATCTCGGCCGTTGCCGGCGAGGGCGTGCGTGAGCTCGTCGGCCGCATGGCAACTCTCGTGCACGAGGCCAGAAGTGAGCAACCGGTCAAGCCCGGCGTCGTGATCATCCGGCCGGAGCCCGAAGGCGGTCGAGTAGAGCGACTCGGCGAGCATGAGTTCCGCCTGATCGGCCGGCAGGTCGAGCGAGTCGTCGCGCTCAACGACGTCACGACGCCCGAGGCGCTGTCCTACATCGACTATCAGATGAAGCGACTGGGTGTTCCGCGGATCCTGGCGCGAGCCGGGGCACAAGACGGCGACGTCATCTGGGTCTCGGAGTTCAGCTTCGAGTACCAGCAGGAGGCCTGATGCGGCTGGTGGCGAAGATCGGCACATCGTCGATCACTGATGCCCTCGGGGTGATCGACGAAAAGGTCGTCGACAACCTCTGCGATCAGCTCGCCGCGCTTCGGGCCTCGGGGCACGAGGTCATCCTCGTCTCGTCGGGTGCTGTCTCTGCCGGGGTCGCCGCGCTGGGCATGTCGGCCCGACCGACCGACATGCCCACCCTCCAGGCCATCTCGGCTGCGGGACAAAGCCGCCTCATGGGCACGTACAACATCTCGCTGGCCCGTCACCGGCTGGTCGCGGCTCAGGTGCTGTTGGTGCCCAACGACTTCGTCGACCGCCGGCAATATCTGCACGCTCGTCGCACGTTGTTGCGCCTTATCGAGCTCGGCTGCATCCCGATCATCAACGAGAACGACGCGCTGGCCAGCCACGAGTTGCGCTATGGCGACAACGACCGAATTGCCGCTCTCGTGGCCCACAACGTCAACGCCGACCTGCTCGTGTTACTGACCGACACGCCGGGTTTGTACACCGCCGACCCGCGTACCGATCCGGCCGCTGAACTGGTTCATGAGGTCCTTGCCGACGACCCCTTGCTCACCGTCAGCGCCGCAGCCACCGGCTCGCTGCGGGGGAGCGGCGGCATGGCTTCGAAGCTCGCGGCCGCCAAGATGGCTTCGTGGTCGGGAACCCGCGCGGTCATCGCCTCCGCCGATCAACCCGATGTGCTCGTCGATGCCGCTGCGGGTGCAATGGTCGGCACCACCTTTCAACCCGGCGTGCGCCGCCTCCCGGCACGCAAGCTGTGGATCGGGTTCGCCAGTCAGGTCGAAGGGGTCGTCAGCATCGACGATGGTGCGCGGCGTGCGTTGGTCGAGCGTGGCACGTCGCTGCTACCTGCCGGCGTGACGGGCATCACCGGGACGTTCGATGAGGGTGACGTGGTCGAGGTGCGTGATTCGTCGAACGCCGTCGTTGCCCGGGGCATGGTCCTCAGTGACGCGGCGACGCTGCGCGGAATCATCGGTAAACGAACCGGAGATCTCCCGTCACACATCGCCCACGAGGTCATCCATCGCGATGACCTCGTTCTCTTGACCTAAACGAGTGCTACGCGCCCACCCGGGGTGGCGGCAAACACTCGGATGGCCGTCAGCCGGCGGCGGGCTTGGGCTGCTGCTGTTGGTCTGCGGGTGCTGCGCCAACCGCAGGCGCGTCGGCGGGGGCATCGAGACCGAGCTCGGCGCGCAGTTCGCTGAGGCGGCTGTGAGCCTCGACGTTGGCGGTGGCCTGCTCGACTTCGAGGATGCGCGACTCGACCGACGTTTCCTGCAACTCCGATGACGCCTTGGCCTTGACGTACCGCGCCTCGATCTTCTGCTGGACCTCGCTCAAGGTCGGCACGTCGTCGCCAACTGTCTCCTGCAGCTGCGACATCGCCTTGTTCATCTCTTCTTGCATCTTGGCCTGCTCGAGCTGGGACAGCAGCCTGTTCTTGTCGGCGAGCTTCTGCTGCAGGATCCGGCTGTTCTGGGCCACCGCGGCCTTGGCCTGATCGGATGCCTTTGCGGACTCGAGGACCATGGTCTTCAAGCCCTCGATGTCCTTCTCGACCTGGATCAACTGGTTGGCGATCGTCTCTGCAGCACCGTTGTACTGCGCAGCCTTCGTGGGGTCGCCGGCCTTCTCCGCATCAGAGGCCATCATCAGGGCCTGGCGCGCGTTGGCATTGAGCTTTTCGAGCTCTGCCATCTTGCTGTTGAGGCGAAGCTCACTCTGCTTCTGGTTGGCGATGACGTTGGCTGCCTGCTCTTTCAGCCTCCGGTGCTGGGCCTGCGCTTCGGCGAGCGCCTGCTCGAGCTGGACCGCCGGATCAGCGCGATTCTCGAAGTTGCGGTTGAGCTTGGCGCCGAAGTACTTCCACCATTTCCGAAACGCTTTGAACATGAGGGCGAATGCTACTCCGCCTCGGTAGTCGTCGGCGCTGGCCGGATGCGGGATCGGAGGTCGTCGAGCTCCGGCGATTGCAGGACGGACAGCACGGCCACGTAGACCGCCACGCCGACGATCGTGGAGACCACCAGCCGTACGACGGCGCCCGGTCCGGAATTGGCGCCAACAGCACGCGCAACCAGCCATACGGCCTCCGCCATCACGATTCCCGCCACAGCCATTCGCCACAGGCTGGCCAAAACGTCCTGGAGTGGGAACGATGGCAGTTTGTAGCGAAGCACTTGCAACGCCCATATGGCAGCAATGATGTACGCCAGCCCGAAGGCCAAGCCAAGGCCCAGCAGACCGAAGCGGCCGACGAGCAGAAACGCCAGCGCGATGTTGAGCACGTTTTCACCGACGTTGATGATGAACGGTGTGCGTGCGTCCTGATGCGCGTAGAACACACGAAGCACGAAGAGGTAGACCGAGAAGCCGACGAGACCCAGCGCGAATCCGGCCAGCGCGCGTGAGGTGTTGAGCGCGTTGGCGGCAGTGAACTTGCCGTGCTGGAACGCGGCGCCGACGATCGCGCGACGCAGGACGAACAACCCCAAACCTGCCGGCAAGGTGACCAGCGCGATGAGCCGGATGCCGAACGAGGATCGGTCAAGGACCTTCTGTCGGTCGCCGCGCTTGATAGCGCTGGACAGTTCAGGCAGGAACGTTGTCGCGATCGAAACAGCCAGCAGTCCGTGGGGGAGCATGAACCAGGTGAACGCCTTCGTGTACGCGTCTTCGTTGCCTGAGCCGCCACGCAGCAGGTTGCGGATGACGACGATCGCGACCTGGTTGGCGAGCACGTAGCCCAGCGCCCACATCGACAGCGATCGCAGGCTCTTCACGGCGGGATTGCTGAAGGACGGTTTGAAGCGGAAGTGGACGTTCGCCTGCACCAACGCCGGGAGCAATGCGAAAGCCATCACCGCGATTCCGACGGTTGCGCCCAGGCCCAGCGTCCAGAGCAGTCGACTGTTGTTGATCACGTCGTCGAGTTGCGGGACTCGCTGATGCATGATGCCGGGCACCAGGAGCAGCGAGGCGATGATCGCCACGTTCGACAAGGTGGGGGCCCATGCAGCCGCGAAGAATCGACGGCGGGCGTTCAACAACGCTGTGCCCATCGCGTTGAGGCCGTAGAAGAAGATCTGCACGAGGAAGATCCGCGCCAGCATCGTGCCGGCGGTTCGGTATTGGTCGGCGTCGACGCTGCTCGATGTCAACAGCGAGTACATGCGGAAGATCAACGGTGCAGCGAGTACCGCCACTGCCGTGATAGCCGCGAGCACGATGATCCCGACGGAGATGACCGCGGACGTGGCCTCATCGTCGTCATCGTCATGAAGACGGGTGAACAGCGGCACGAGTGTTGCCGACAACACACCCCCGAGGAGCAGCTCGTAGATCATGTTGGGCGTACCGTTGGCCTGGTCGTAGGCGTCGGTGACAGGTCCCTGACTGAGGACGATGCCCAGAACCGCAACCCTGGCCAAGCCGGTGATGCGCGAGACCGCTGTCCCTGCCGCAACGGTGACGTTGGAACGCAGCAGGCTGCTCACGGCGAAGGTGATGCTTGCCCTGTATCACCCGGGCGCGGGTTGTTAACGTCCTCGACGGCAAGTCGCAGCGATTCGAGTTGCAGTACCACGTCGTCGACGGCACTTCCCAGGTCGCTCGTCGTGTCCGCGCCGACGCTCACCTCTGCGGCGTGGGCAAGAAGCTCTCCGAGTCGAGTGTTGAGCATCCTCAGTCGTTGATCCGCGTCGTCGCGCGTCGCTTTGATCCGCTGCGCCGATTCGAGCTGAGTCTGCAACGACGCACGCGTTGCATCGTCCGTCGAGGCATCGAGGCGATTCTGTAACGACGTGCGGTCGAGGCGGGCGAGGGCGGCATCGAGCTCGTCACCACGTTTGGCGATCAGCCAACATTCCTCGACGCCTCGCTGCACCTGTCGTGTGATGGATTGCATGTTGGATCGCAGTGGGCCGGCCGGCGTCGCGGCGACGATCTCGGCGTACCTGCGTTGCGCGGACTGGGCAGCACTCACAGAGCGGCGCCAGGGCTCGCTCAGCACGAAGGGGTCGATGGGCACTGCTCGTTGGCCGGGCCGGCGACGGCGCAATGCCGCGGCGATTGCGCCTGCTGCAACGACCACTAGGGCGACGATTGCTGCCGTCATGGCTCCACCGTCATGGCCAGCACAGTAACCGCTGGTCAGCCATCCACAGCGGCGATGTCGGCGGCCGTCAAGGTGGTGAGCTGCTCGTTGCTCGGATCTCCGAGCGGCGACACTCGTTGGGCTTGGTGTGCGATTGCCGTTTCGAACAGGTTTCGCACGAAGCGCGCATTACCGAAGCCACGCGTGCGAGGCTCGGCGCTGACGAAGTGCCGAACGCGCGCGAGGGCGTCGTCGCTGCACACGTATTGGCTCTTCTCGCCGAGCGCTAGGAAGATCGCGACGAGATCGTCATCGCTGTAATCGGGGAACGAGATGGTTCGAGTGAAGCGACTCTTCAGGCCGGGGTTGGCGTCGATGAAGTCGGCCATCTCGGCTGTGTACCCGGCCGCGACGATGGCCAGGTCTTCCCGGTGGTCCTCCATGAACTTGACCAACGTGTCGATCGCTTCGCGGCCGAAGTCGTTGTCCCCGCCACGTGCCAGCGCGTAGGCCTCATCGATCAGCAACATCCCGCCGAGGGCGGCCTGCAGAGTCTCGAGCGTCTTGATCGCCGTTTGACCGACGAACCCCGCGACGAGCTTCGATCGATCGGTCTCGACGAGATGGCCTTTGTCGACAACCCCGATTGCTCGGTAGATCTGACTGAGCAGACGGGCGACCGTGGTCTTGCCGGTTCCGGGATTGCCGGTGAAAACGAGATGGTGACTGATCTCGATGACTGGCAGGCCGCGCTCGGCCCGAATTTGTTGCACTTGCAACATGCTCGTGAGCCGGCGAACTTCTGCCTTGACGTTGTCGAGGCCGATCAACGCGTCGAGCTCGGCCATCACATCTGCGACAGAACGTGCCGGTGGGAGCGCCGCCTCGGACACCTGCGGAGTGCCGCCCGCCGCTGCAGTGGCCGCGGGTCGCGGCGTCGCCTCGCTGGGCACGGGCCGTTGTGCGGGCTGGTCAGGTTGGCCCGGCCGTGGCACACCTGCTTCGTCCATTGCCTGCAACAGACGCGTGCGATATGCGTCGATTGCGTGAATCTCATCCAACGAGGGCACAAGGTCTGTCGCTGCGGTCACGTGCGCCAACCGCATTGCCAGCTCGTAGTAGCGGTTGCTGCAGCGGGTGTTGTGCTTGCGATCGGCCTGCACGAGCAGGTCGAACAGGACGCTGGGGCCGGCGAGCCATTCCTCGCGATTGTTGAACAGGTCGGTCGAACGGAGGTGAGTGGCACTGGTGAGCAACGGCGGGTCGAGCAACGGCCCGATGGAATCGAGGTACGCATCGAGCTCTGAATCCGTCAGCCGGCCGTCGGCGGCGATGATCGCCGCGACCAGGTTGCTGGCTTCGATGGCGGCGTCGGGAGTGAATTGCGCCTCGGGCTTGCCTGTCAAGGCTGCAAGCTCGCCCGCTATTCCGGTGACGAACTCGGCAACATCTCGTTCCATCGGGCTCGACATGGAATCGCAGGCTAGGGCGCCTACGTCGTGATCAATGACGAGCGGCCGACGGTGACCGTCATCTCGGAAGGCGTCGGCCCGACCGACGGCTTCAGCGGCTACCGGACGTTTGGCGACCCGCCCCGTCCGCGCTGGGGCGACTACGGCGCCTGTCAGGTCGGGCGGTAGGGTGCCAGCCCATGGGTCATCGATTCGAAAGCGTGCAAGAGGTCCGCGATGGGCTGCGGGACGTGCACTATCTGGCGGACGATGGCATCGCCGGTGTCGCCTTCCTTGCGGATCGGCTGGGCAAACCTGTGCTGGTCGAGGGCCCTGCGGGTACTGGCAAAACTCAGCTGGCCAAGAGCGTCGCGGAGATGACCGGCGCTCGGTTGATCCGCCTGCAGTGCTACGAGGGTCTCGACGAGTCCAAAGCCCTCTACGAGTGGAACTACAAGAAGCAGCTCCTGCGCATCCAGGCCGATCGCAACAGCGATTCGTGGAGTGAGGTCCACGACGACATCTTCAGCGACGAGTTCCTGCTCACCAGACCGCTGCTCGAGGCCATCACCGCGGAGGACCCGGTCGTGCTGCTGATCGACGAGGTCGACCGCGTCGAGGTTGAGACCGAGGCGCTACTGCTCGAGATCCTGTCGGAGTACCAGGTCAGCATTCCCGAGCTCGGAACGATCGTCGCCAAGCAGATCCCGCTCGTCTTCCTCACCTCCAACAACACCCGCGAGCTCAGCGAGGCACTCAAGCGTCGCTGCCTCTACCTTCACGTCGACTACCCCGACATGGAGCGCGAGAAAGCGATCGTGCTGACCAAGGTTCCAGAGGTCAGCGCCAACCTTGCCGATCAGATCGCCCGCATCGTCCGTTCGATCCGCCAGCTCGATCTGAAGAAGGCCCCGTCGGTCAGCGAAACAATCGACTGGGCGCGCACGCTGGTGCTGCTCGGCATCGATCACATCGAGGCCCAACAGGCCAAAGAGACGTTGCACATCTTGTTGAAGTACCAGACCGACATCGCCAAAGCCGCGAAAGAACTCAGCGTCGACAAGTAGTGCCCATCACCATGTTCGATCACCATGCTTGATCTCCTGGCCGGCTTCGTCACCGAGCTGCGCAACGCCGGGTTGCCGGTCTCGCTGACCGAGAACCTCGACGCGATGGAAGCGGTGCAGCACATTCCCATCGAGGACCGCGAGGCGTTCAAGTATGCACTCGGCGCGACGATGGTGAAGAACAACGCGCACTGGCGCGCGTTCGAAACGGTGTTCGAGGTCTACTTCAGCCTGCGCGGCCCTGAGTACAAGATCACCGAGGGCGACGACGAGTTCGACGAGATGTGGCGCGAGGCGCAAGAACAGATTCGCGAGGGCGAAGGCAAGGGTGCGGCCGGCGGGTCGATGGACTCGCTGACTCCCGAGGAGATGGCTCATCTGCTGATGCAGGCGCTCATGAACGGGGACCAGGCGTTGATGCGTGCCTTGGCCCGTCAAGCCGTGCAGCGCTTCGCCGGCATGGAGCCCGGCCGCCCGGTCGGTGGCACGTACTACCTGTATCGAACCCTGCGAAACCTCGATCTCGACTCGATGCTCGAAAAGCTCATGGAAGCCAGCCGCGAACAGGTCGGCGGCGAGTTGACTGCACTCGAAGAGCGCCTCGAACACGATGAGTACAACGAGCGGATCGAGCAGTTCAAGAAAGAGATCGAGGCGGAGATCCGTCGACGGTTGGTTGCCGACCGTGGCGCAGAAGCCATGGCCAAGACCTTGCGCAAACCCCTGCCGGAAGACGTCGAGTTCATGCATGCATCGCGCGACGAGATGCTGAGCCTCAAGAAGGCGCTCTTTCCGCTGACTCGCAAGCTGGCCGCCCGCCTCGCCCGCAAGCGCCGGCACGGCCGCAAGGGCCCGCTCGACTTCCGCAACACCGTGCGTCACTCGCTGAGCTATGGCGGTGTGCCCGCCGAACCGAAGTTCAAATACCCCCGACCGGCCAAGCCGGAGCTGATGGTGGTGGCCGACATCTCCGGGTCAGTGGCAGCGTTCGCCAGGTTCACCCTGATGCTCGTCTACGCAATCCAGGGCCAGTTCTCGAAGGTTCGATCCTTCGTGTTCATCGACGGCATCGACGAGGTCACCGACTACTTCAAGGGTGTCGAAGACATCCAAGACGCGATCCACCGCGTCAACACTGAGGCCGATGTGGTGTGGGTCGACGGCCACAGCGACTACGGCCACGCCTTCGAGGTGTTCTGGGAGCGGTACGGCAAAGACGTCGGGCCGAAGACCACCGTCTTGCTGCTCGGCGACGCCCGCAACAACTACCACGCCTCGCAGGCCTGGGTGGTCAAAGAGATGCGCCAAAAGGCCCGGCACGTCTACTGGTTGAACCCCGAGCCGCGCAGCTATTGGAACACCGGCGACTCGATCGTCGGCGACTATGGAACTCACACCGATGGTGTCTACGAGTGCCGCAACTTGCGCCAACTCGAGGCGTTCGTCGAAAAGCTGGCCTGACGTATCACGCAGAACCTGAAGTCAGGTATCAAGGATCAGGGCGTTCCGACCGGAACATCGACAAAGTCTGCTGGCACCACGATGGCCACCGGCACGTCAAGTGTCGTGACGTCCAAGGAATAGCCGGTTATCCAGGTCGCGTCGCTGCCGGTGCCGGGTTGCGGGGGATCCACACCGAGAAAGAGGTGGCGGACGAGCCCCGACTTGTCATACGTCGCGTTGACCGTGAGCGTCGTCGCGTTGGGGACGTCGAACAGCCACGGAACCCTGGCGAAGATGGCGGGAGCGATCTCGGGAACCTTTGCACGCTCGATCACGTAGGTCAGCGATGTCATCGGCTCGCCGTCCAACTGGGTCGCCTTGGACTCGGTCGGCTCCATCGCGTCACGCAACGGCAGATCGACGATGTCCTCGATCATCGGGATGAAAGCTCCGTCTTTGGCGTCGAAGGGATTTGGCGTTTCCGGGACCTGGGGTTGGCGTGACCATTCCTTGCCGAAGGCCTGGCCGGGGCGGTACACGGAATCGGGCGTACGGATCTCCTGCGTCGTGGCGAAGGCAGCACCCGTCTGGCTCTCGATCGTGGTCTGGGCGACTCCGGTGGAGTAGTCCTCCTGGACGTTCGTCGTCACGTTGTTGGGCACACCATTTTGAACCGCAGACAGACTGATCGAGAACTCAGCCGACCTGACGTGTGGCCGCTCGAACCGAACCTCGGGCAACGGGGCAACAGCCTTCTCGCGACCGAGAAGCTTCTGGATCGGTCCTGTGTCGCGGAGGTAGTAGCCGGCACCTCCAACCATTCCAAAGAGTGCCACCGTGGTCAGCAACTTCTTGCCGCGCTTCTTCTTGCGCTTCACGGGACGAACTTCCGGCTTCGGGTGCACGAGTTCCTGCAAGCTGACCGCTTGAACGGCGCCGCTGGGTCGGGTCACGGGCACCGGGACTGACAGCCGCAGCGCCGGAGAGGGTACAAAAGCTGCGGGAGCTGGGCTGGCCGGCACGACGGAGGGAGGAGGCGGGGGCGGCGGAGGGCTGGACGCCAACTGTGGGGGCGTGGTCAGCCGATGTACCGGGGGGGCAAATTGAAGGTCCGCCATAACGCAAGAATCATCGGCACGTCCTGACGACTTCTTGAGCCTTGGGCCGGACGGTAGGTCGACCGACCTAGTCGCTGCGCCAATGGGTAGCGCCGATACGGTGGCGGTCATGGCCATCTCGTGCGTCTACTGCGGAGGACGGCACGAGACCTCGGCGGAGGTACGTCAGTGCTGGTCGAATGGCCAATCGGGCCAGGCTCACGGGGCGCGGGCGATGTCCGCACTCGGCAGGAACGTCGTCATCAGCCCAGGCCAAGCCGTCCCGGGCGGCTGGGACGGGGCTGAACGGCACGTCATCACGATGGCCGACGTCGAGAACCCTGCGCGCCTGGTCACCAACCTGCACCGTTTCGCCGCCGAGTCACGAGCTTGCGTCTTCGAGATCGGCGATTCGGTCGTGACAGCATTGGCCGAACCGCAGACGAACGTGTCGCCGATCCACAAGGTCGGTCCGAGGTTCACGTTCGAGCTGACCGCGCTCCACCACCTTCTGTGGTCCAACTCGGTCGACGCTCGCGACCCGGATCAACCGGTGTGGTGGCTGGCCTCGCTGGCGACAGCGATCGGAGCGACAGTTGCGCCTGAGACGGTCGCGGGCGACGTTGTGTTGCTTGACGGGACAGCACTTTGGCTCGATGGTGGACCGGTACGGTTCTCCGGGCCCATCGACGGGGTCGCGGTCGTGCACCGCGTTGCTGTTGAGCACCGCTCGCTGACACCCTTCGGATCGAACCTGTCGATTGCCGACCTCGCCGGCGATCAACTGGCGGCCGTGACCCATCGAGGCGGCTCGGCTCGAGTGATCGCCCCGGCAGGTTCAGGCAAGACCAGGGTCTTGACCGAGCGCGCCCGCCACCTCCTGACGCGATGGAACCTGCCTCCTAGTGCCGTCTGCCTGGTGGCGTTCAACAAACGCGCTCAGGAAGAGATGAGCTCACGCGTTGCCGATCTCCCTGGTCTGCTGGTCCGCACGCTGAATGCCATCGCCCTTGCGATCGTCAACGGGTCGGCTCCGTTTGCAACGCAACCGGTCAACATGACGACCATCACCGAGCTCGACGTTCGCAGAATCATCGGAAGGCTCGTCGAGTTTCCGCGAAAGCGAAACAGCGACCCGGTAGCACTGTGGATCGAAGCGTTGTCTGTTGCCCGCCTCGGGCTGCGCGATCCGAGCGAGGTCGAAGCGCTGTACGACGGCGATGTCGAGGGCTTTGCGGCCGTCCTGCCTCGATACCGTCACGAGCTGGCATCAACCCGTTCGCTCGATTTCGACGAGCAGATCGTTCGCGCGATCGAGATCCTGCTGACCGATACGACCGCCCGAACCGCAGCTCAGCGCGCATGTCGGGTGTTGCTCGTCGATGAGTTCCAGGACCTCACGCCGGCTCACCTGCTGCTTGTTCGTCTGCTCGCCGGGCCCGATGGCTGCGTGTTCGGGGTCGGCGACGATGATCAGACGATCTACGGCTTCAACGGAGCCGATCCGCAGTGGCTGATCGATTTTGCCGACTACTTCCCCGTCGCCGGCGATCATCCGTTGCAGGTCAACTATCGCTGTCCGGCCGACGTAGTCGCGGCCGCGGCGATGCTGTTGCAACACAATGTGCGACGCGTTCCGAAATCGATTCGCGCTGCGTCGGCATCCAACGGCCTCAGCATTGAAGTCGCCGGCGACTCGGTCGCTCGAACAGTTCAGATCGTCGCTGCCGCTGTTGCCGATGGATCGCCTCCATCCGACATAGCCGTGCTGACGCGCGTCAACTCGTTGCTCGCTCCTGTGCAGATCGCCCTCGGCGCGGCAGGCATCTCCACCAGCGGCGGCGTTGGTGCAGAGTTCGCGGATCGCGCTGCCGTGCGCGGCTCGCTGGCCTGGCTGCGGCTTGCCACCGCCCGTGGCGTCCTGTCAAAGGTCGATGTCAGTGAGGCGCTGCGCAACCCGTCGCGGCCGCTGCGGCCGAACGTCGCCGGCTGGGTGGCCGAACAGGATTCCGTCGATGGCCTACGGCGTCTCGCCGGTCGTCTCAACACTCCCCGCGAAGCTGAGCGGGTCGAGGCGTTCGCGGCCGACATCGAACTGCTCCAGCAACTTGTCGTCGACGGCGCCGCCACAGCGGCAATCCTGTCGAGGTTGCACGTCTCGATGGGGATGGCATCGACTCTTTCCACGCTCGACACCCATCGCAAAGGGATGAATCGCACCGCGCAGGGCGACGACCTCACGGCTGTTGCACAGTTGGCCGAGCTCCAGCCGGACCCGTCGACGTTCGAGTCATGGCTGCGATCCGAGTTGCACCGGCCATGGCAGGCCGACGGAGTCACGTTGGCAACGGTGCACCGGGTGAAAGGCAAGGAATGGCCGACGGTGATCGTTCATCACGCCGATGCGGATCAATTTCCGCACCGCCTGGCCACCGATGTCGAAGAGGAACGTCGCGTGTTCCACGTTGCCATCACACGCGGCCGGGGGCGCGTCCACGTGGTGCCCGGCGCGCGGCCGTCGCCGTTCATCGAGCAGTGCACGCGACCACCCGAACCGTCTGCACGTGTGGAACCCCGAACCGTGCCGCGCCAATCGACACGACCCACGCCGCTCGACAAGCCGGGTCGCGACCTCACACCGGCCGACTCATCGCTGTTCGAGGAGCTGCGCTCGGTGCGCCGGCACCTCGCCGCGGGCAAGCCTGCCTACACCGTGCTTTCGGATCAGGCTCTCCACGACATCGCCCGGCACAGGCCGACGACGTTGGCGGCGCTCGGCAACATCAAAGGCATGGGCCCGGTGAAGCTCGAACGGTACGGGAACGCCCTGCTTGCCGTCGTCGAGACGGCATCCATTGACTAGCCGCGCTGGTAGTTCGGGGCTTCCTTTGTGATCGTCACGTCGTGGGGGTGGCTCTCTTCACGCCCCGCCGTCGTGACCTTCATGAAGCGTGCAGACCGCAGCGCCTCGAGCGTCGCCGCGCCCGCGTATCCCATCCCGCTGCGCAGCCCGCCGACGAGTTGGTACATCACGTCGCTGAGGGTTCCGGCGTACGCGACCCTGCCCTCGATGCCTTCTGGCACCAGCTTGCGCGTCGCTGCGGCAATCGTCGACTGGGCGGTTGCATAACGGTCAGCACCGAGGCCCTGCATCGCTCCCATGGAGCCCATACCCCTGTAGCTCTTGTAGCGACGGCCCTCGAACAACTCGAGCTCGCCGGGTGCTTCGTCGGTGCCTGCCAGCAGTGAGCCCAGCATCACCGTGTCGGCGCCTGCGGCAAGCGCTTTGACCATGTCGCCCGAGTAGGTGATGCCTCCGTCGGCGATGATCGGCACGCCGCGCTTGCGGGCCTGTTTGCACGTGAAGTAGATCGCTGAGAGTTGCGGCATGCCGGCTCCGCTGACCACCCGCGTCGTGCAGATCGAACCTGCGCCGACTCCGACCTTGATGGCATCGGCACCGGCCGCGGCGAGAGCATCGACGCCCTCTTCGGTGACGACGTTGCCGGCGACGACTGCCAGCGATGGCCACGACGATTTGATCCGCTCGATGGCCTTGATCACGCCGGCGGAGTGGCCGTGCGCTGTGTCGAGGGCAACGGCATCGACCGCTTGAGCGAACAATGCTTCCACTCTCTGCTCGAGGTCGGCGCCGACACCAACGGCGGCCGCGCAGCGCAACCGGCCCGCGGAGTCGCGTGTGGCGTTGGGGAACTCTTGACGCTTGAGGATGTCCTTCACCGTGATCAAACCGATCAGGCGATTGTCGGCGTCGACCAGAGGCAACTTCTCGATGCGGTGCTTCTGGAGGATGGCCTTCGCCTGCTCCAAGGTGGTGCCTTCGCCGGCTGTCACCAAGCCCGACGAGGTCATGAACTCGGTCACCGGCCGATCGAAGTCGGCGCCCGAACAGAACCTGGTGTCGCGGTTGGTGAGGATGCCGACGAGATGCCCACTGGCGTCGGTGATGGGAACTCCGCTGAACTTGAAGCGGTTCATCAGCGCTTCGGCATCGTGCAGCGTCGCCGTGGGGGAGAGAGTGACCGGGTCCGTGATCATGCCGCTCTGGCTGCGCTTGACCTTCTGCACCTCGGCGGCTTGATCCTCGATCGACAGGTTGCGATGGATGACTCCGATGCCGCCCTCGCGTGCTGCAGCGATTGCCATTCGACCCTCGGTGACCTTGTCCATTGCCGCGGACACGATCGGCACGTTGAGGGTGATGTCGGCCGCGAAGATCGCGGAGGTGTCGACGGTGTCGGGCAAGACGTCGCTGTAGCCGGGGACGATGACCACGTCGTCGAACGTGAGGGCTTCGAAGCGATCGAAGAATTCATTGGTGCTCATGCGTTTGCTCCTGACGTGCACAAGGTAGCGAGAGTTTCGACCAGAAGGCGGTGCTCCACCGCGTGAACCCGGGCACTGAGACTCTCGAGGGTGTCTGAGGGGTGGATGGAGACAGTGGCGGTCGCCAGCACGGGTCCGTCGTCGACGCCTTCACCCGGCACGAGGTGGACCATCACACCGGTGTTGTCGCGGCAGCCGTCCTTGGCTTCTCGCCAGGCCCGTTGGATGGCGTTGACGCCCGGGAGCTCGCCGGGCAGGGCAGGGTGCAGGTTGACCACCATGCCCGGGAACCAGCCGAGGAAGCTCATCGAGAGCAGCCGCATCCAGCCTGCCAGCACGACCCAATCCGGGGAGAAGCCGCTGACGATGTCGGCGAGCCTGGCGTCATAGTCGGCCCGATCTTCGCCGGCGTGTGGTGCGACGTGCACGTACGGCACGCCTGAGTCCGCGGCGCGCTGCAGGGCCCCGCTGCCGTCCTTGTTGGAGACGACCGCGGCGACAACTGCCGGAAGGCGGCCATCGGCGCAGGCATCGAGGACGGCTTGAAGGTTGGTCCCGCTTCCTGAGGCGAGCACGACCAGGCGCGTCATTGCAGCCGGACCCGTGGACCGTGGCCGTCTGAGGGGACGAGCTCACCGATGACCCACGTCGGTTCGCCGATCGACTGTTGAACGGTTTCGACACGGCTCGGGGAACACATAGCAACCATGCCGATGCCCATGTTGAGCGTGCGGTAGAGCTCGTGCGTGTCGAGCTGGGTTGCAACCTCGCGGACCAGCTGGAACAACGGGGGAATGGGCCACGAGTCGAGCTTGATGACGGCGTCGCAATCGTCGGGGAGAACCCTCGGCAGGTTCTCGGGAAGCCCCCCGCCGGTGATGTGCGCCAGCGCCTTCACGTGGCCATCCGCCAGCGCCTGATTGAGGACATCGAGGTAGCTGCGGTGGGGGACGAGCAGCGTCTCACCCAGCGGGCGATCGAAACCCGGAGGAGTCGAGTCCATCGGTAGCCATTCGAAGATCTTGCGCAGCAGGGAGTAGCCGTTCGTGTGCGGGCCGTTGGAAGCGATACCGATGAGGACGTCGCCCACGCGCAGCTCACCGCGCGGCAGCATGTCGCGCTGTTCGACGATGCCGACCAACGTGCCGGCGATGTCGAATGCGCCGGGGGAGTAGACGCCCGGCATCTCAGCGGTCTCACCGCCAAGCAGCGCGCAACCAGCGGCCTCGCATGCCTCGGCCATGCCGGTGACCACCTCTGCCACGTGCTCGGCGTGGATCTTGCTGGATGCGATGTAGTCGAGGAATAACAACGGCCGGGCACCCTGAACGAGCACGTCGTTGATGCAGTGGTTGACGATGTCGGCGCCGACGCCCCGGTACCGACCGAGCCGCG
>JANMMQ010000088.1:0-4065 GCA_031373465.1 Ilumatobacteraceae bacterium
GACTCGAGGGGCTGGTCGTGACCGACGGACAACGCGTTCGACTGACCAGAACCGGTCGTCTGCTGGCCAATGAAGTGTCGCTGCGGTTGCGCTGACTGATAGTCTGGCGCTCCTACACGGGCGTGTAGCTCAGTTGGCTAGAGTGCTACCATGACACGGTAGAGGTCCCGGGTTCGAGCCCCGTCACGCCCACCTCGAAATCGCGCAGCACAACCGTTTGTCGAATCCGAACCTCCGACGAACTGATCCTCAACGCTCATCTCGCGATTTCTGGGTCAGCGACCGAACACGTTGTTGAGCGCGCTTGTGGCGGCGGTGATGGTCTCGCCGGCTCCGACCGATCGGATTTCAGATTGCAAGGTCGAGGTGTTAGTGCCTTTAGTCACTCGCATACGTTCGAGGTCGTCTGCGCATAGCCGTTCGTACTCAGCGCAGATCAGGTGTGAGTCAGAAGTTGCATCTCATGAAGGACCCGACTCACACATCGCTCGACGTCAGGCGAGGCTGAGGATTCGTTGAGTGTTCTCGTCGGTGAACCGCCGGCGGCGATCAGAACGTCCTCCAGGCCAAGGGGCGCATCTCGACGACACCCCACGGGGCCATGTTCTCGCCGCGCACACAATCGCGGAACGCGTGCTGACGCTCCAGGACCACGACGTCGAGGCCACGAGTCGTGAGCACAGCGGCCGCGGCACCTCCGGCGACGCCACCGCCGACGATGACCACATCAGCCACCTCGCTCACGCGTCCTCCTGACCGGCGCACATGCAAGCCGCTCCAACGATCATCGCAACCGCGATAGAGCCTTCGGCACAAGCACCACGCGCTATGCGTGGATGCGTTCGGACCCTGGATCAAACAGCGGACGAAGGGACGGGCGCGCGGGGGCGGCTAGTCCGGCGACCTCGATGGAGTAGCTGCCTTCCTCGAACCAGCGTCGCGGCACGTCGAGCGACGGGGCGGTGACGTACCCCATCCCGATCGACGAGCCGATCGTGTGCCCGTACATCGCCGACGTCAGATGACCTACACACTCGCCGTCGCGGAAGATTGGCTCACCGTGCAATAGCAGCGGCGCCGAATCATCGAGCGCGAACTGCACCAGCCGTCGCTCCACACCCCGGTCGCGCTGGGCGAGCACAGCGTCGCTGCCGATGAACCCACCCGGCTTGTCCCAGGCGATGGTGAAGGCCAGGCCGGCCTCCAGCGGTGAGTCGCCGGCGGAGATGTCGTGGCCCCAGCTGCGGTAGCCCTTCTCCAAGCGGAGCGAGTTGAGCGCGTGGTAGCCGGCGGGCCGGCCTCCCGGGGCGATGATCGTGTCGTAGATGTGGGCGGCGATGTCGTACGGAACCAAGAGCTCCCACCCGAGCTCGCCCACATAGGTGATGCGCGTGGCGCGGACGAACCCGAGGCCCAAATCGATCACCCGCGAGCTACCGAAGGCGAACGCCTCGTTCGACAGATCGCAGTCGGTCAGCGGCTGCAACAGCTGGCGCGACTCGGGGCCCATCACCGCGATCATCGCCATCGTCCCCGAGACATCGGTGACGGTGGCGAACTCGTCGTCAGTGATGTGTCGGCGGATCCACGCGAGGTCACGAGGCGAGGTGGCCGGGGCCGAGAGCACCAGAAACTCGTCGTCACGGAGGCGAGTGACAGTGACGTCGGCTTCGATTCCGCCGAAGCGATTGAGCCACTGGGTGTAGACGATGTGGCCGGGCTCCACGTCGACGTCGGCTGCGCAGATCCGCTGCATCACGGTGACTGCATCACGGCCCTGCACCGAGAACTTCCCGTACGTCGAGATGTCGAAGACGCCGACCGCTTCGCGGACAGCTCGATGTTCGACTGCAGCGTAATCGAACCAGTTCTGGCGACCGTAGGAGTACAAATACTCGTGATCGACACCCGCGGGCGCGTACCAATTGGGGCGTTCCCAGCCCAGCAACTCGCCGAAGACAGCGCCATTTGCCGCGGTGCGATCGTGCAGCGGGCTGCGACGCAAGGGCCGCGCGCTCTGCCGCTGGAAGTACGGCCAATGCATGTCGTAGGCGACATCGAGCGTCTCTTTCACACGCTGCTCGAGGAAACGCCGATTCGTTTCGTGCGGCATGACCCGCGCCGGGTCCGCCTCCGGCAAATCGATCGACGGGCGGCCGTCGACGAGCCAGTCAGCCAGTACTGAGCCGATGCCCGGTCCGGTGAGGAAGCCTGTCGAGTTGAACCCGGCGGCGATGAAGAAGTTCTGCAAGTTGGGAGCCTCACCGAAGTGGTACACGCCGTCGGGCGTGAAGCTCTCCGGGCCGCCGAAGAACAACCGGATTCCGGCAGTCGTCAGCGCGGGAATGCGCTGCATGGCGATCTCGTAGAACGGCCCGAGGTGCTCCCAGTCATCCGGGAGCTGAACAAACGCCGGACCGTCGGGTATCCCACGGGAGTGCCATGGGTAACTGCCCGGCTCGAAGAACCCGACCATCAGGCCGTCGCCCTCGTTCTTCACGTAGATCCAGTCGTCAGAGCTCTTGATGGTCGGCAGGCCGCGGGTAAGCCCCGGGATTCCTTCTGTCACGACGTAGTAGTGGGCCAGCGCCTGCAACGGCACCTTCACGCCGGCCAGCGCAGCCAGCTGACGGCCCCACATCCCGCCGCAATTGATCACGTATTCCGCCTCGATCGATCCGCTGGCAGTGTCGACACCGCTGACTCGGCGGCCGTCGTGTCGAATCCCTTCGACGGGTGTGTTCTCGAAGATCTGCACACCTCGCTGCCGCGCGCCGCGCGCCAACGACATCGTCGTGTCGGTCGCGTTGCCACGCCCATCCTCGGGATAGAACAACGATCCGACGAGACCTTCGCGACTCAGCAACGGATATTTGTCGATCGTTCGATCAACATCGAGGATCTCGATGGCGATCTCATCGTGCTTGCTCACGGATGCTTGCCGCAGCAGCTCCTCCCACCGATCCGGATTGGTCGCCAGGTGCAGAGTTCCCGTCGGCTCCCATCCGGTCGACAGACCAGTATCGGCCTCGAGCGTCTTGAAGACTTCGATGCTGCGCTTCACGACCTGACGCATGCCCGAGGTCGGGCGCGCCGTCGTGATGAGGCCAGCAGCGTGCCATGTGGTGCCAGACGTCAGTTGGTTGCGCTCGACCAGGACGACATCGGTCCAGCCCCGCTTGGCGAGGTGATACGCGACGCTGCAGCCGACAACACCTCCGCCGATGATCACTACTCGGGCGCGACTCGGCAATCCGTCTTCCATGCGATCGCATTGTGGTCGGTCAACTGCGGACCAACCCGACTGGACCGAACTCGACACCACCGGGTTCAAACGTTGACAAGAGGGCACGCCACGTCTCGCTTACCGGATCTTGAAGGTTCGCTCACCCTGCAGGGCTTCATCGATGACCCTTACGCCGGTCACAACTGCTTCTGAGGGGCCCACCCGCATCCATGAAACTACTCGTTCAACCGCGTCAGGATCACCCTCCAACGCGGCCTCGACGGTACCGTCGTGGTTGTTGTGTATCCACCCTGCGACCCCCATAGCGACAGCTTCACGTTGACAGGCCTGCCGGAAGAACACGCCCTGGACACGGCCTCTGACGATGACGCGTCGCCGGATCATGCCGTGATTGTCTCAGTCGGTGACGTTCTCCACGAGGAATGAGATTCGCACCAGCGCTCCCCACTCGTCGAGATTGTCGCCGCGCAGCCCGACCGACACTACGTCGAGCGCCTTGACGCTGCGCAGGGTGCGACTCGCTTCTGCCAGCGCAGACTTGACGGCATCGTCGGAACTGACGGTTGACCGTCCGACCACCTCGATGATCTTCGTAACACTCATCACGCCTCCTTGTTCGAGGTTCCACCGCCAAGTCTCGCGCAAGATCCGCGGTCGTAGTTCACGGCATCCTCATGATGCCCGAGAGGTTGCGACGACCAGCCCTGCGTTCCAGCCAGGTGCTCGGCCACCGGCGGGCGGTGCGATGTGCGCGGTGTCGATGCCGGCGCGTTGAAGGATCCATGACGTGACCGAGTTCGAGTTCCACATCTCGCCGG
>JANMMQ010000092.1:0-5323 GCA_031373465.1 Ilumatobacteraceae bacterium
GCTCCTCGATGTAGTCGATGTTCTGCGTCGGCGGCAGATCTGCGGGATTGTCGATGAGTTGAACTTCGCCGTTGGTCTTGCGGACGCGGTACTCGACGCTGGGAGCTGTGGCGATGAGCGCAAGGTTGAACTCGCGCTCCAACCGCTCCTTGACGATCTCCATGTGCAAGAGGCCGAGGAAGCCGCAGCGAAACCCGAATCCGAGAGCACCGGACGACTCGGGCGTATAGCTGATCGAGGCATCGTTGAGCTTCAACTTCTCGAGGCTCTCGCGCAGGGTCTCGAAGTCGTCGCCGTCGATCGGGAACAGGCCACAGAATACCATCGGCTTGGGATCGTGGTAACCGTCCAGCGCTTCGGTTGCGCCGTGCGCGAACGTCGTGACGGTCTCGCCACTTCGCGCCTGCGCAACGGTCTTGATGCCGGCGATGAGGTAACCGACCTCGCCGGGGCCCAGCTCAGGAACCGGAGTCGGAACGGGGCGGCGCACACCAATCTCGATCGCCTCTTGCGGCGTGCCGGCCTGCATGAACATCAACTTGGAGCCCTCTGTGAGGCGTCCGTTCATGACCCGGACCGAGCTGACAACCCCGCGGTACTGGTCGTACTGACTGTCGAAGATCAACGCCTGCAGGGGCGCGTCGGCATCGCCCTTCGGCGCCGGAATACGCTGGCAGACAGCATCGAGGAGAAGACCGATGCCTTCGCCGGTCTTGGCCGAGATGCGCAGGATGTCTTCGGCGGGGATGCCGAGAACCGTCTCGATCTCCATCGCGTAGCGATCGGGGTCGGCGGCGGGCAGGTCGATCTTGTTGAGGGCGGCGACGATCTCGAGGTCGTGCTCCATAGCCAGGTAGCAGTTGGCCAGCGTTTGGGCCTCGATTCCCTGTGCGGCGTCGACCACGAGTACGACCCCCTCGCAAGCGGCGAGGCTGCGGCTGACCTCGTAGCCGAAGTCGACGTGGCCGGGGGTGTCGATCAGGTGCAGTGTGTAGCCCTTCCAATCGACCCGCACGTTCTGGGCCTTGATGGTGATCCCCCGCTCGCGCTCGAGGTCCATCGTGTCGAGGTACTGCGAGCGCATGTCGCGGGCATCCACGGCGTTGGTGATCTCCAGGATGCGGTCGCTGAGGGTGCTCTTGCCGTGGTCGATGTGGGCAATGATGGAGAAGTTGCGAATGCGAGAGAGGTCCATGTCCGGTCGCTAGATGTTACCGGCGACTCTCATCACGTGGTTGGAGCACCCGGGGAGCGCTGTTAGCCTTGCCGGGCTTATCCAACCTGCGAGCCGAGTATCCAAGAGAGTCTGCAACGTGGCAAACATCAAGAGTCAGAAGAAGCGAATCCTCACCAATGCGAAGGCTGCCGAGCGCAACAAGGCCGTCAAGAGCGAGCTGAAGACGCGCAGCAAGAACGCCGTCAACGCGATTGGTAGTGAGACTGGCGAAGAGTCACTGCGGCTCGCCGTCAAGCGCCTCGACATGGCTGCCGCAAAAGGCGTGATCCACAAGAACCAGGCTGCGCGTCGCAAGAGCCGCCTGATGAAGAAGATCAACGCCGGCGTCTGAGCCAGCACGCCTTCGGCGTGCCGTCTCACCCCAGCGGCAAGACCGCCTGACCATTCACCTCCGGGTCGCGCCCAGCCGGCTGAGGCGGGCGACCAGCACTTCCATCACGAGTTCGTCAGGCCACTCCTTTGCGCCGCGCAGGTCGAGGTCGGCCTGGGCCAGCAGCCCGATTGCCCGCACGACTCCTGCGTTGCCGAGCTTGCGGTACTGGTCCAACGCCTTCTTGGCCGGGTAGCCCGGCTTGATCCCAAGGACCGCTGCAACCGACGATTCGTCGTTGGCGTCGGCGCCGTCGAGCGTGAGCAACTTGGTGTACTGGTTGTGCAGGATGGCCATCACCTGCAAGGGGTGACGTTCACCCGCACGCATCATTCGATGGAGCAGCAACAGCGACTTGGTCGTGTCGCCGCGATCGATGGCATCAGTGAGGTCCCACGGCGGCACTCCCCCGGCCTCGCCCAGGAATGGCTCGACATCGACGACCTTCAGGGTTCGCGAGTCGCCGTACGCAGAGGCGAGCGTCTCGAGGATGCCCTGCACTCGGCCGGCGTCCTCACCCAACCATGACGCAAGGAGGGCAAGGGCCTGGGAGTCGAGACGCAGGCCGGCCGCGATCACCTGCTCCTCGAACCAGCCGCTGCGCTCGCGTGCACGCATCGGCGGCACGGTGTCGATGACGTTGACCCCAGCTTTCTTGACGGCATCGCTCAGCGCCTTGGGCAATCGTCCACCCCCTGCGACCAGCACCATTTCGGTGGTGGGCAAGGGATCGGAGAGGTAGGCGACCAGCGGAACGACGTCGTCGGCCGAGAACCGACCGACGCCGCGGGCAATCACGACGCGCGACTCGGTGAGGAACGGCGGGGTTTGGGCCGCATCGACGACCGAGCGCACCTCGTACTCCTCATCGTCGAACTCGTCGACCATCAGGGATCGATCGGCATCGCCGATGAGGCGACGCACGAGGTCGGACACTGCGGAGAGCAGCAGCGACTCGTCGTCGCCGTTGATGAAGTGGACGGCCATGTCAGATCAGATTGGCACAATGTCGACCGCCCGCCGCCAGCGATGCCGGACGAGCAGCGCCACAACGATGACAACCACGAACAACCATCCTGCTGTCGACCAACGCTCGGAAGGCTCCACCGCAGCACCCAGGTAGGCCACCGTGGCGACCCATCTGGTCCCCATGGCGCACGGCGCCATCAACGCCGGCGCCAAGGGCGGTACCAGTGCCGACAGCAACCCGGCGGGTATCCCGAAAAGCATCACGAACCCGGCGACGGGAACCGCCAGAAGATTGACCGGCAACGACACCAACGGCAATCGATGGAAGACCAACCAGCTCGGCAACGCCACACCGGCCTGCGCGCCGAGTGTGACTGACATCGGCACGCGCAACCACTGCGGACCCGGCAACCACTCCGCCAGTCTCGGGGCGACGACGCAGACCCCTGCGGTCGCGCCGGTCGACAACCAGAACCCGACCGACCAGACCAACATCGGATCGACGAGCACCAGGGTCGTGACGGTGCAGGTCAGCAAGCGAACGACCGACTGCTGGCGGCCGAGCACAAACGCCGAACTGCCCAGCATGGCCATCACCCCGGCACGCAGGACCGACGGCTCGAATCGGGTCAGCATCATGAACCAGCCGATCAGCCCGACAGTTGCCGCCCATCGCCACCACGGTCTCAGACGACGCAGCAATGGTGATGCAGCAGCGAGGACGAAAACGACGTTCTCGCCGGATACAGCAGTGAGGTGCGAGAGCCCGGATGCTCGAAAGGCGTCGACCATGCCGACGGGTTCCCTGGCGTCGTCGCCGATCACCAGTCCCGTGAAGAGGGCCGCATCGTCGCCGCCGACTGTCGATTCTGCGACGCGTCGCAACTTCGTGCGCACACGCGACGACGTTCGGTAGAGCGGCGAGCCGTCGAGCCAATCACCGACAAATGACACGTCGAGATTTCCAACTACATGTCGAATCTGGGCTCGGCGCGCATCCGATGTGATCAAGCGCCGGTTGCCCTGCACGAACACGAGCTCGCCCGCTTGGCGGTCGATGAGCCGGCGACGAGACGAACCATATGTCCAGGCGTCGAATCGCTGGCCGTCGACATCGAGGGTGACGCGCAAGCCCCTGCCGAACGGGGTCGGGTCGCCGACAACCGCCGCCCAGCCCGTGTACTGACCGAGGTGGCGCGGCAGCGCATGAGCCCATTCGCCCTGCGAACGCCATCCGCCGATCACGCCCAGGATCAAGCAGGCCCCAAGAACGGCCGATCGCCGGGCAAGCAGCGAGGAAACCATGGCCAGCGCACCAACCCAGAGTGCCGACTGTGTCCAAACTCCGACGACTGCTGCCAGCGTGAGCAGGACGACTTCTCGGTCGGTGAACGGATGCCGCCGGCCGTGACGCCGCGCGTCGTACGCTCGGTTCATCGAAGCCATGCCGATGACCCACGAACCGGTGCCCCTCGGCCCACGCGCGTATCGCTCGAAACTGCGCGGCTCCGGTCCCTTTGTCGCCCTGGTACCGCCGGGTGTGCTCGGTGCCATCTCACTGCTGTTGCTGCGCGGCCACACATCGCTGATCCGCGGCATCGCCGGGTTCCTGACCGCGGTGCTGGCCGCACCCGGCCTGCTGGTGGCCGGTGCACCACTGAGGTCGGGACAGAAGGTGTACCTGGGTGCAGTCGCGGGCAGCGCCGTGATGTGGATGATCGTCGGTGCGATCTCGGCGAGACGGGCGACGCGCCTGCCTGTCGCATCGTGGCGCGACTACTGGCATGAATACCTATGGCTGGCAGCCGGTGTGTGGCTCGGCGTCGTCGTCGCCCTGGGCGCGGTGAACCTGATTTTCGGTCGAGCGATGTTCTGATCACACGGCCACCAGGCCACGTAACGCATCGAGCTTCGCCGGACCGATCCCGCGCACGTCGCCGAGTTGTTCGACGGACTGAAACGGACCGTGCTGCTCACGGTGAGCGATGATCGCGGCCGCTGTTGTCGGCCCGACGCCGGGGAGAACATCGAGTTGGTCGGCCGTTGCCGAGTTGACGTTGACAGGGCCCGCCGGGACGGTGCTATCGGCACTTGGCAGGCCGGCGGCGACCGCCGGAATCACCTCGCCGACCTTCGGTACGTAGACCCGCTCGCCATCGTGCAACGCTGCGGCGAGGTTGACCACGTTCAAGTCGGCCTGTGCCCCCGCTCCACCCGCTGCCGCCACCGCGTCGGTCACCCTTGCCGGCAAGGCGAGTGTGTACACGCCGGGCACCGTCACGGCTCCGGTTACATACACGACGACAGCCGCGGCAGTCGTCGTCGTGGGAAAGGTGGCAGCCGATGAGGCCGTCGTCGAGGCCGAGTGGGTGGCGAAGGGCAGCTGATCCTCCGCGCGACCCGGTGAGCCCTTCAGCAACCACATGCCGCCCGCGACGACGGCCAGGACGGCCAGAGCAGTGGCCGCCAACCGGCCGGGACCGAACCAGATGATCCATTCACGAAACCGGTCGAGCGGGGATCGCGGCGGCGCAGGACGATGCAGACTCGCATCCATGACGACCCTCCACATCCTGGGCACATGCGCGCCAGCGGGCTACTGGGGGAAGTCAGGGCCGGACACTATCGACGGCCCTCGGGATTCGCTACGAGGCGATGCGCTCCGGTAGTTCGTCGCGCACGGCGGTGGTCAGCGAGCGGCGGGCGACCCAATCCGCCTCGATCTCGAGGGGGATGCGCAGGTAGGC
>JANMMQ010000141.1:0-1698 GCA_031373465.1 Ilumatobacteraceae bacterium
CGCGCCGGGTGGTTGAACCGGGGTGCGGTGAGGATGATGCCGTGGCCGAGGCGCATGTTCTTGGTGCGCTGGCTGCACGCCGCGAGGAACACCTCGGGCGCCGAGGAGTGGCTGTACTCCTCGAGGAAGTGGTGCTCGACCTCCCACACGTACTGGATGCCGAGAGAATCGGCGAGCTCGACCTGGTCGAGGGCATCTTTGATGAGTTGGTACTCGGTGCCGTCGTCCCAGGGGCGGCCGATCTGGTGCTCGTAGAAGATGCCGAACTTCATGTCACGCGGCCGCCGCAGCGACCGCGTCGACCAACTGATCGATGTGCTCGTCACGGATGACCAGTGGCGGACACATCACCAGGCCATCGGCGAGCGCGCGCACGATCACGCCGCTCTTGTCGAGCATGTGATCGCGCATCGCCTTGGCATCCTGGTCGGGTCGCAGGACAAGGGCCCACATGCCGCCTACGCCACGAACATGATCGATGACGCCATCCGATGCGAGGGCGTGGAGGCCGCCGCCCAGCCGGTCTTCGATGTGTTTGGCGCGCTCGACCAGACCCTCGCGGCGAATGATCTCCAGGTTCTTCAGCCCGGCTGCACACGCCGTTGGATGACCCGAGTAGGTGAAGCCATGTGTCAGGAAGAAGTCAGGATCGCGCTCTAGGGCTGCGGTCGGGGCGCTGCCCACGAACACGCCGCCGAGCGGGATGTAGCCGGAGGTGACACCCTTCGCAAAGGTGGCGAAGTCGGGCGTCACCCCGTAGTGATGGGCAGCGAACCAACTCCCAGTGCGGCCGAAGCCGGTGATGACCTCGTCGAAGATGAGGTATGCGCCGTGCTGGTCGCACAACTTGCGCAACGACTGCAGGTACCCGTCGGGTGGCGGGAAAACGCCGCCGGCACCTTGCACCGGTTCGGTGATGACGGCTGCGACGTCGTTGCTTCGCTGGCTCATCAACGTGGCGATCGCCTCGACGTCGTCGGGCGGCACCGTGACCACTTCGTCGACGAAGGGCCCGAAGTTCTCCTTGTACGCGGCGATGCCGAGCGCGCTTGTGCCGCCGTAGGCGACGCCGTGGTAGCCGCGGGTGCGACTGATGATGAGCTTGCGCTGCGGCTGCCCCGCCTGAACGTGAGCCATGCGGGCCAGCTTCATCACCGTGTCGATCGACTCCGAGCCCGATGAGGTGAAGAACACGCGGGCGTTGGGCGTCGGCGCGATCTGCCGTAGCTCCTCAGCGAGCGTCTCGGCGGGCTCGTTGGTGAACGGATCGAACGTCGAGTACGCGCCCAGGGTGCGCACCTGGGTGGCGATGGCGTCGGCCATCTCCGCACGACCGTGGCCGATCGCGTTGTACCACAGGCTCGCCATCCCATCGACCAACTGGCGACCGTTCTCGTCCCACACCAGAGCACCTTCGCCGCGATCGATGCGGATGAAGCTCTCGCGGGTGGGCTTGGAATACGGGTGAAGGAACGCTGCAGGCATGTGACAACGGTACCCAACCAGTTCGCATCGTCAAGAGTTGCGCGTACACTCCCACGACGAGGAGGTCGGGTGCCCCCAGCCGCAACAACAACGACGCCGCCGCAGCCACCTCCGTTGAGCACGCAACCGCCCGCAAGGCGCCTGACGTTCACCTCCACGCCGGCCAGGCTTTCCGTGCTGCGAGCGGTTTTCATCGTGCTCGCCGTCGTCTTC
>JANMMQ010000177.1:0-2642 GCA_031373465.1 Ilumatobacteraceae bacterium
CTTTTCCTTCTTCTCGCGCTTTGCTTCGCGCTTTTCCTTGAGGGTCTTGCCGGCCTTCTTGGCCGACGGCTTCTGTGGTGACTTGCTGGGCATTTCGCCCTCCTCACAACTGGCTCAGGAGCTTGACCTTATCAGTGCAAAGTCGCCTCATACGCTCGTGCAAACCGAAGCAGATCGACGTCGCCGCGCGGCCCGCCGATCAGCTGCATCCCCATCGGCAGGCCTCGAAGATCGAAGCCCACCGGCACGCTGATCGCCGGCAATCCGGCGAAGGTTGCGTACGACGTGACCTCCATCCATCGATGGTAGGTGTCCATCTCGCGATCGCCGATCCGTTGCGGCCACCGCTCGCCGACATCGAACGGCCACACCTGCGCTGTCGGCAGCGCAAGCACGTCGAAACGATCGAACAGCTCCGTGAAGCTTGCGTAAAACGCTGTTCGCTCGGCCGACGCGGTGGTCAACTGGGCGGCGGTGATCTGTGCGCCGTTATCGATCTCCCACAGCGCCTCCGGTTTGATCAGATCTCGGTTCGCAGGGTCAGCGAGAAGGGGGCGAAGGTTGGCCGACACCAGGACGAATCGCCAGACGAGCCACGCCTCCCACACACGTTCTGGCGACATGTCGAAAGCAGCGGGCTCGACGATGCAGCCGAGGACCTCGAGCTTGCGCAGACCGTCGGTGCAACGGTCGATGATTCCTTCCTCGATCGCCAGGTAGCCGTCGAGATCTGCAAGCCATCCGACCCGCATCCCGGACGGTTCGAGATCCAGGGCGGCCCGGGTATTGGCGACCGTCGAGAACTCGTCGAGACGGCCCGACAGCGACAGCGGCGATCCCCTGTCGTACCCGGCCTGGGTTCCGAGGAGCAGGGCGATGTCGAGCACGGTGCGCGCCATCGGCCCTTCGGTCGCGAGTTGCGCGAGGTAGCTGTCGCGCTCGGGCACACCGGGGACACGGCCCTGACTGGGTCGGAACCCGAACACGTCGTTCCACGCCGCGGGATTGCGCAACGATCCCATGTAGTCACTGCCGTCAGCGACCGGCAGCATGCGCGTCGCCAGTGCGACGGCAGCACCTCCACTGCTGCCGCCGGCGGAGCGCGTGAGATCGAACGGGTTGCGCGTCGTGCCGAACACGTCGTTGAACGTGTGCGAGCCGAGGCCGAACTCCGGCACGTTGGTCTTGCCGATGACGATGCAACCGGCGCTCTTCATGCGGTCGACCATCAGACAGTCATCGGCTGGAACGAAGTGTTCGAACAGCCTCGAGCCCATCGTCATCGGCAGTCCCTTGGCTTCGGAGAGGTCCTTGATCGCCTGCGGCATTCCGTGCATCCAGCCGCGTGACGTGCCCTGAGCCAGCTCTTCGTCGAGGGTCGCTGCCTCGATGAGCAATTCGTCGCGGTCACGTCGGCTGACAATTGCGTTGACCGCTGGATTGCGCTCGTCGATGTGGTCGAGGTACGCGCCCATGACCTCGCGACACGACACCTGGCGGTCATGGATGGCCTCCGACAACTCCGCTGCGGAGAGCTCGGTGATGTTCACGGGGGAAGCCTGTCATGTCCGTTGCCGGCAGACTGCGGGGACGGCTTGCGGCAGTCGTCGAAGGGTTTGGTCGAGCGTTTCGTCGGGTACCTTCTCAACCCCGACCTGAGGAGGTAGGCAGATGTCTGCAATCACCGCAAGCGCCTCGATCGTCGTCGACAAGCCACGACAAGAGGTGTGGAAGGCGCTGACCGACCCCAAGCTGGTCAGCCAATATTTCATGGGCGCAACCGTCAAGACCGACTGGAAGGTCGGTCACCCGATCACGTTCAAAGGCACGTGGAAGGACAAGCCGTTCGAAGACAAGGGCGAGATCTTGTCGATCAAGCCCGAGAAAGAGATGACCTACTCGCACTGGAGCCCGCTGAGTCGCCAGACCGACACTCCCGACAACTACCACGTCGTTCACATCGAGCTCGATGACGCCGCCTCGGGCGGAACGAAGGTCACCCTCGAGCAGTCGAATCTCAACGGAGAGATAACTGACTCAGACCGCAAGAGTCGCGAGGATTACGAGAAGAACTGGACCTCGACACTTCAAGGCCTGAAGAAGGTCGCCGAAAGCTAACGGCGACGATCTCGTGGAGATTCGAACCGATCGCGTCGGCGTGCTGGTCGATCAGCTCGTCGACTCCAAGGACTTGTCCATGGATCGTCTCTCCGGTCTGACTACCGAGGAGTACCTCTGGGAGCCATACCCGAACATGTGGTCGGTACGTCCACGAGTCGAATCAAAAACACCCGCCGCCTACGGTCCCGCATGGACTGGACCCGGAGGTCCCGTTCATCGGGAGCTTCCGTTGGACCAATCGCGAGCTCATCCATCACCTCGGCGAGGTTGCCCTGCTGCGCGATCTCCACGCCGCGGCCAACTGAGATCGGCGAGACTTCAGCGAGTCGGCCGGATCAGGAACTTCTGGCCCGTCACCTGACGGGCATAGGTCTTGATGGCGTCGAGGCTGAGGGCGCCGGTCAGCGAGACCTCGTCGGTGTAATGGCTGGCGAACGTCGTGGTCAGCTCGTCAACCACCCGCGCCCGTAGTCGCATCGTGCCCTCGAGGCCGAGCTTGCCGAGAAATGGAGTCAGCAACC
>JANMMQ010000182.1:0-11307 GCA_031373465.1 Ilumatobacteraceae bacterium
AACTCGACAGCCCCACCGGGCGGACACAGCATGAGATTGTCGTAGTGCACCAGCTCGGCGGTGGCGAAGCAATCGTGGAGCTCGACGAGGTCGAGGTCCTCCGGACCGATCCCCGCCTTCTCGTAGGCGACCGTTGCTGCATTCCGGGTCAGTGTGTTGACGTCGGGCAGCACCTGGCAAGCCTCTTGCCATGGGTCTGTTGTCAACACCGAGGCCGAGATCTTGATCGCCCGACGCTGCTGCTCGAGCGACAACGTCTTCAACTTCGCGTCGCTGACAACTACTGCTGCAGCGGCGCCGTCGCAGTTGGCCGAGCACATTGGTCGGGTGTTGGGATAGGCGATCATCATGTCGTTCATGATCTCGTCGAGTGTGAACCGCTTCGAGTACGCCGCCAACGGGTTCAGCGTCGAGTGGGCGTGGTTCTTCTCACTGATCTTGGCGAACAGTTCGAAGCTGGTGCCGCCGTACTTGTGGCCGTACTCCATGCCCACCTGGGCGAACACCCCGGGCATCGCGTCGGTGCCGATCCGCCCGTCTGTGGTTGCGACAGCGCCGTAGCGACCGTTCGGCGTCCACGTGGAGCTGTCGGATTTGGCTCGGCCTCCGCCACCCAGCAAACCGGCCCCGGCCAGCTTTTCTACGCCGACAGCAAGGCCCATGTCGCACTCGCCGGACTTGACTGCCATGATCGCCGTGCGCAGCGCCGTCGCCCCGGTGGCGCAGGCGTTGGCCACGTTGTACACAGGAATACCGGTCTGGCCGATCTGTTTCTGCAACTGCTGGCCGATGCCCGCGTTGGCCTGCATCAGACATCCCGCTGCAAGCACGCCCATGTCCTTCATGGTGACCCCGCCGTCGGCCAGCGCGGCGAGGGCGGCCTCGGACGCGAGGTCGACCGTGTCCTTGTCGGGATGCTTGCCGAACTTGGTCATTCTGATCCCGAGGATCCACACGTCGTCGCTCATCGCTGCTCCGTTCGTTCTACGTCGGCTCGAAACCGAACCCGATTGCTTCAGTCGCGTTGTCGTCCACGCCGAGCGAGTAGGTCGCCAGCCGGACCTTCATCCCCAAGGTGACGTGCTCGGGGCTCGGTTCGACGTTGATGAGGTTGCTGCGGACGCTGGTCCCGCCGCAGTCGACGATCGCCGACACGAACGGAACCGGCACACCGGGGGCGGCAAAGGTGACGATCGTGAACGAACGAACAACGCCGTCGGTCGCGATGTCAGCTGTGCCGAACGCCGTTCCCCCGCAATTGGCGCAGGCGTTGCGCCGGTCGAAGTAGCGGGCTTCGCACGTCGTGCACTGATGAGCGACGAGATGTGGGTGATCGCCGAGTGCCAGGTAGTCGACCAGCGGGATCTGCGATGCCATCGGCGACACGATAGTTCACCAATAGTTGTAATGTACAACCTCTGTAGTCGCGCGTCGGGAGCGCGTCGTCGGCGATCCGCTCGGACGGTCGGTCGCGGCGCGGTGGCCGATCGCGAGCGCACCGACCGACAGCATCCCCTCAGGGACTCCGAGGTCGGCGAGGAGGGTGTCCACGTTGCGAAAGATGCCGAAGTACAGCGCTCCCAAACGCTGGGCCTCGACGAGCAGCAGGAGGTTCTGAACCGCCATCGCTGTGTCGGTCAGCCAGAACGGCACCGACCAGTTGGCGGCGATCTCCAATCCGTGACCGGCCTTGTCGCTCTCTGAGTAACGCGATGTGTAGGCCGTCGGATCGGCGATCGGCAGCACGATCAGTGGCGCGACCAGGACGCCTTTGTGGGTTTGGGCGAACCACGCCTCGGCATCGATGGTCTGCCAGAACCTTGCAATGGCATCGCCGGTCAACACGACGAAGTGCACACCCTGGCTGTACCCGGCCGAGGGTGCCCGCCGGGCGTTGTCGATCAGGTGGGTGACAAGCCGCGGATCGAGGGGTTCTGTGCTGAACTCCCGGGTCATCCGCCGCCGACGAACTACCGCCTCGACGACCTCGAAGTCGCTGGTCAGCGGGCGCCCAGCTTGAGCAGGTCCTCGGCCATCACCCATCCGTGGGCGACCAATGAGCCGCCCTTCTTGGGATTGACCGTCGCAAACAGTGCGCTCTGCTCTGGCTTGATCTTCTCCGGCTTCAGCGTCTCGTGGTCGAGGAACCCGCTCTGACCGTTGGATTTAACCACGAACGACTGCTCGTCGTAGCTCGAGTCCACACTGAATCGCTTGGCGAGCCGCCGGCCCCATGCGCGCTCCTCGCCAACTGCTCGATGACCGGGCCGCGGAATCAGCTCGGCAACTTGTTTGAACGCTTCCAGCGAACCGACCGTGACGAAGCGTGAGCCAATGACCACGTCTTCATCGGGGAACGCCATGAGCGCCCGGTGGAACGCCTCGCCCATCAGACCCTTCAAGACCTGGTCGCGCTTGCTGGTGCGCTTGACACTCATCAAACCGATCAGCACACACGGTGTGCCGCCGATGCGCTCAAGAGTCGAGAACGTGCATCCATGCAGCTTGTCGTCGATGCGCGCCGTGGTGCAGAGCACCCAATCTTCCTTGGCCTTCGACAACACTCCGATGTCGAACGCTCCGCCCATTGACGCCATTTCATCCAGATCGGCGTCGGTGAGCGCTGCACAGTCCCTGGTTTCCACCTGGATTGGCATGCTGTAGAGCCCCCCGTGTCGTCGTGCGAGGTCTCCATTGTGCCAGAAAAACGACGATTTCGAGAAGGCGGACGATTATTAAAGCATGACGGCGTCGTGACCGAGCAACATTCGCAGTTCGCCAACAGCCCGATCGAGGTCCACACAGAACTCGTCCGCCAGGCGCAATATCTTCCCCTGGCCGATGTGCAGGTACACCGGCGAGTCGCCGGGATGGTCACGAAGAATCTTTCGTATCTGGTGGATTTTCAACTCGTTGAGCGACGTCGACGGCACTCGGAGCCGCAGCGATGCAGCTGACGTGGTGTCGAGGCCCTCGATGATGTTGACGTCGAGCGCCATGAACCCCACCCGGGTCTCATCGCGTCTGTCGACCCGACCCTTGACCGTGACGATCGCATCGTCGACCAGTTTGTGACCCAGTTCCATGAGGGCCCTGGGGAAGACGGTGACCTCGATGGTGCTGTCGAGATCCTCGAGGATGAACACCGCCATCTGGTCGCCCTTCTTGGTGAACTTGCGGGCCATGTTGGTGATGACCCCGCCGAGCAACAGCACGGAGCCGTCTTCGCGCTCGGCCGCCTCGGCGATCCCGCAGTCGACCTTGCGCCGCAAGGCCGCTTCGACGCCCAGCAGCGGATGGTCGGAGACGTACAGACCGAGCATCTCCTTCTCGAACCGCAGGCGATCGCTCTTGTCGAACTCGTGAGGCGGGATTGCAACCCGTTCGTCGAAGCCGTCGAGGCTTGCGCCGCCGAGGTCGCCGAACAAGCTCATCACCCCCTGGTCTCGCTCCCGCCGCCGCACCAAGGTCGCGTCGATGATCTGCTCGAACACCATCAACAACCCGCGACGCGCATGACCGAGGGAGTCGAACGCACCTGCCTTGATCAACGACTCGACGGTCCGCTTGTTGAGCACCGGCTCGGGCACGCGCTCGACGAAGTCGTGGAACGACTGAAACGTGCCGCTGGCATCGCGCTCGCCGAGCAGAAGCTCGACGAGCCCTTCGCCGACGTTGCGGATGGCCGAGAGGCCGAACGTGATGGCACCGGGGGAACCGGCCGGCAGCGTGACTTCAGAAGCGATCTCTTCTGGGGTGACCGTGGCGAAATCCATGACGGAACGGTTGACGTCGGGGGTCAACACCTTGATGCCACCTGATCGGGCATCGGACAGATACACCGCCGCCTTGTCGAGGTTGCTCTTGACGCTCGACAGCAGACAGGCGAAGTACTCGACCGGGTAGTGCGCCTTGAGGTACGCCGTCTGATACGTGATCAAACCGTACCCGAACGTGTGGCTCTTGTTGAAGGCGTAATCGGCGAACCGTTCGATCACGTCGAACAGTTGCTTGCCGAGGACCTGGCCGTACCCGCAACGTTCGGCGCCGGCCTCGAACGCGGCGCGCGCCGCGGCCATGACCTCACGAGATTTCTTGCCCATCGCCTTGCGAAGGTTGTCGGCTTCGGCCAGCGAGTAGCCGGCAAACTTCTGGGCGACGCGCATGACGCTCTCTTGATAGATCATCAGGCCGTACGTGTCGCCGAGCACTTCTTCCGCATCCGGGTGGAAGTAGCTGACCGCTTGCCGACCGTTCTTGCGGTCGGCGTAGTCGTAGTGCATGTTGACGCTCATCGGCCCAGGCCTATAGAGCGCGATCACGGCAGACACGTCGCCGAAGCTGGTCGGGGCCAGCGATCGCAGCAGGGCACGCATCGGTGGTGACTCGAGTTGGAACACGCCCATCGTCTCGCCTCGCCCCATCAGGTCGAACACCTTCTGGTCGTCGAGCGCAACGGCGTCGATGTCGAACTCGGTGTCCTTGTCGATTCGAACCATTGCCATCGTGTCGCTGATGACATCGAGGTTGCGCAAGCCGAGGAAGTCCATCTTCAACAGACCCAGCTCTTCGACACCGTGCATCTCGTACTGAGTGACAACCGGCGCGTCCTCCGGCTTGCCGCCTGCCTCGGGCTTGCGTTGGATCGGCAGATACGACGTCAGCGGTTCCTTGGTGATGACGACTGCCGCGGCGTGAATGCCGTCGCTGCGCTTCAGGCCCTCGAGCCCCTTGGCGACGTCGACGACGCGCTTGACATCGGGGTCGGCGTCGCACATCGCCCGTAGTTCGTTGGCCGCCTTGTACCCGTCGAGGTACTTCGGGTTCTGTTCGAAGCAGTACTTCAGCGGCGTGTCGCGGCCCATCACGAGCGGTGGCATCGCCTTGGCGATCTTGTCGCCGACGCCGTACGGATAGCCGAGCACGCGCGCGGCATCGCGCACCGCGTTTCGGGCTTTGATCGTGCCGAAGGTGATGATCTGGGCGACGTGATCGCGGCCGTACTTCTCGGCTGCGTATCGGATCATCTCGTCGCGGTACCTCGAGTCGAAGTCCATGTCGATGTCGGGCATCGAGATACGGCTTGGGTTCAAGAAGCGCTCGAACAGCAGGTCGTACTTGATGGGATCGAGGTCGGTGATCCGCAGGCAATACGCGACTGCGCAGCCCGCGGCGGATCCACGGCCCGGGCCGACACGGATGTCGTTGTCCTTGGCGTGTTTGATGAGATCCCACACGATCAAGAAGTAGGACGCGAAGCCCATGTTCTTGATGACCTGCAACTCGTAGGCCAGCCGTTCGACGACGGATGGCGACAGGTCCTCGCCCCACCGCTGTCGCGCACCGCTCCAGGTCAGTTCGTCGAGGTAGACCTCTGCGTCTACGAAACCTTCGGGTATCGGGAAGTCGGGCAGCTGCGGTTTGCCGAACTCGATGTTGACCTCGGCGCGCTCGGCGATCCATAACGTGTTGTCGCAAGCCTCGGGCAGATCGCGGAAGAGATACCGCATCTCGGCCGATGTCTTGAGGTAGTGCTCCTGACCTTCGAACTTGAACCGCTTCGGATCGCTGAGCGTCGCGCCGGTCTGCACGCAGAGCAGCGCGTCGTGGGCCTCGTGATCCTCGCGGTGGACGTAGTGCGAGTCGTTGGTCGCCATCAACGGGGCGCCGATCTTGCGGGCGATCTCGACGAGCTTGGGATTGGTGTCGCGCTGGGCCTGCAGACCGTGGTCCTGCAATTCGACGAACAAGTTGTCTTTGCCGAAGATCTCTTGAAGCCGCGCGGCCTTGTCGAGTGCGCCCTTCTCGTCGCCTTGCAACAGGGACTGCAGCACATGGCCGCCCAGGCATCCCGTCGTGGCGATCAACCCCTCGTGATACCGCGCGAGCAACTCCCAGTCCATCCGGGGCTTGTAGTAATAGCCCTCCATGAACGCCAGGCTGGCCAGCTGGATGAGGTTGCGGTATCCCTGATCGTTCTCGGCGAGCAAGGTGAGGTGGTAGTAGAGCTTCTTGCCGCCTTCGGTGTCGCCGCCGGAATCGTCGACCCTGCCGCGCCGCGGCGGGCGTTCGCTGCGAGTCTCGTAGGCCATGTAGGCCTCGGTGCCGATGATCGGCTTCACGCCCTGCGCCCGGCACTCCTTGAAGAACTCGAGGACCCCGTACATGTTGCCGTGATCGGTGATCCCCAGCGCCGGCTGACCATCGGCCACAGCCTTCGCGACGAGGTCGTCCAGGCGAGCCGCCCCGTCCAACATCGAGAACTCGGTGTGAACGTGGAGGTGGGTGAACGACTCCCCCACTGGCGCATTACCTCCCTATCGGCGACGACTTACACGAATGTGATTCGTCGCGAACCCTAGTCGTTTTGCTACAGGTACGTGCCAGGCCGATCCGGCACCTCGATGGCTCCTTGGGCGATCTGACCGCCTCCTGGACCTCCCGCCAACGCCCCTGGCGGCAGCTGGCGCATCTGCTCGAGTTGCTGGCGAGCGGCGATCTGCTGGGCGAACAACGTGGCCTGGATGCCGTGGAACAAGCCCTCCAACCAGCCGACCAGTTGCGCCTTCGCTACCCGCAGCTCACCGTCCGAAGGGATCTCGCCGTCCTTGAACGGCAGGGCGAGGTTGCGGAGCTCGTCCTGCAGATCTGGCGACAGCGCCTCGGAAAGCTCGACGATCGAGCGCTCATAGATCTCGGCGAGCCGCTCCCGACTGGCTTCGTCCAGTGCACCCGTGCGCACCTCCTCGAGCAACTGCTTCACCATCGAGCCGATACGCATCACCTTGGCCGGCGCGGTCACCGTCTCCGTCGGTTCTTCCTGCGGCGCCTGATCCGGTGCGACCACCACGGCAGCGGACTCGCCCTGTGGTTCTTCGTTCGACATCGGGTGCTCCTTGGTGTTGTAGGGCTTCAGGACGTGCTGGCCAACAACGGCACAAGCATCTCAGCAGATGTGAGGGACCCGTGTCGACACACCAACGCGTAGGGTCCACTGTCGGCAGGATCGAAAAAACTGATGGCGGCGGCGGGCAACAGAGCCACATCGCCGAAGCGCGCCGCAATGGGAGGACTGACGACGGGTCCGAACCAGCCATCTTCGATCAACTCCTGACGGCTCATCACCCAGGCAACGTCGCCGTGGGCGGAGCGGGCCGCCTGCAGCAGATCTTCTTCAGCTCACGGACGGGCGTGGAGACACCGGAAGCGGCCCTCCCCCGACATGTACATCGTCAGCTTGAGCACGACCCCGGACGGCGGGCGATCGTTCGTGCCGACATCGACCTGACCATGGTCGGCTGTGACGAGCAACGCAGAGTCGTCGATCAACTGCGCGCGTATCTGTTCGACGATGTCATCAGCGGAACGGAGCTCGGCTTCGTAGTACGGACCAAAGCCGCGTTCGTGAGCGATCTTGTCGATGCCGTCGTAGTACGCGTAGATCAATGGCTCGCCGGCGCGCAGCAGCTGTCCGATCGTGACCGCGAGGCTCGACGCTGCTCGCCAGCCGACCAGTCGTGCTCCTCGTAGGTGTGCTTCGGTGAACGCAGTTCGTTCGAAATCTGCCTTGGTGACCACAGGAATGGGTTGACCCATGAAGGGTGCAAACGGCTGGACGCGGCTTGGTTCGTGCTTGCGGCGGGCATCGCCAGCTGACGTTGACCAACGGAGCACGTTCAAGATCTCGCCACCGATGTCCATGCGGTAGCCGACCAAACCGTGCTCGCCCGGTGTCAGGCCGGTGGTGATGGACGTCAGAGCTGTCGCTGTCGTAGATGGTGCCACGGTGGTGATCGCGCCACCTTCGAACGAGCCCAGAACCGGCATCTCCTCGCGATGCTCGACGAGCTGCTCCCATCCGAGGCCGTCGAGTACGAGGACGACGATCTGGGAGGCCTGGCGTACAGGACCGGGCATCCAGTCGCGCCCAGTGCCACGGTGCGGAGCCAGCAGCGTCGGGATGATCGCGCGCACGTTCGCGCCTGAGTAATCGGGAAAGATCGGCTGCTCGTTCACGGGGAAGCTCAGTCCAGCACCTTGCGGTTGCTGTGCGCCAGCCGGGATTGCCCCCGGAGCCGGGTGGAACGCCGTAGATTGGTGATGTGCGCGTTTCCAGCAAAGGTGACTACGCCTGTCGGGCCCTGCTTTCTCTGGCGCTGCACATGGACGGAACGGGGCCGACCTCGGTCCGCGACATAGCCGAACGAACCGCCATCCCTCAGCCCTATCTCGAGCAGATCTTGCTAGCGCTGAAAGGTGCTGGTTTGGTGAAGTCCAAGCGTGGCGTGGGCGGGGGCTACGTGTTGGCCAGGACACCCTCGGAGATCAGGATCGGCGAGATCCTGTCAGCGGTCGACGGCCCCATCAGCCTCGGCGATTTCGGCGAACCTCATCAGGACGGTGCGTGCGATCACGAGGGACAGTGCGTGCTGCTGGCAATCTGGAAGTCGGCCGGCGAACAGATGAAACGGCTTCTCGAAGGTTTCACACTGCAGTCGGTCGCCGACGCGGCCCGAGGAGTTGCCCCGTGGCCGGAGGCGCGAATCGAAGACGGCCTCGCTACGTTGTGAGCTGATCCTCGACGGCGACGAGATCGTCAGGTAGTGGCGAGACGAACTCGAGCGGCACGTTGCTCGCGGGATGGACGAAGGAAAGCTCAGCGGAGTGCAGGAACGGTCTCGGAGCGGTGACGCCGTTGCGTATGCCGCCGTACGTGCCGTCGCCGATCACCGGATGGCCGATTGCCGCGAGATGAACCCTGATCTGATGCGTGCGCCCGGACTCCAAGCGGCATTCGAGAGAGCTCGCTTCGGCAGGGGTGCTGTATTCGGTGATGACTTGGTAGCGGGTGCGCGCCGACTTGCCATCCACCACCACCGCCATCCGGGTCGGATCTCGATGATCACGGCCGATCGGTGCGTCGATGGCGCCCGTGGGATTGGCGAGGTGCCCCCAGACCGCTGTCCGGTAGACCCGGGCGACGTCGCGCTGAGCGAGGGCGTACACCAAGGAGTGATAGGCGCGAGCGCTGCGGGCCACGAGCATCAGACCGGACGTTCCGATATCGAGACGGTGGACGATGCCGGGCCGATGTGACTCGCCTATTCCGGCGATCTCCGGGTACCGCGCCAACAGTCCGTTGACGAGAGTGCCGCCGGGATTGCCCGCACCGGGGTGAACCACCAAGCCGGCCGGTTTGTCGACCACGATCACGTGCTCGTCGTCGTACACAACTGTGAAGCCGACCGACGGATCTGACTCCGGTAGCGCGAGCGTCGGAAGCTTCGATTCATCCACATCGATGCGCTGGCCGAGCAGTAGACGCTGCTTGCCGGAAAGCGTGAGGACCCCGTCGACCTCGACGCCGCCGGCGGCCACGAGCGCGGCGGCATCGCTGCGACTGGCGTCGGTGACGAGAGCGACGATCCGGTCGAGCCGTTCCCCCGCGAGTGCGGGTGGGATCTCTTCGCGGATCATGCGCGGCGCGCCCGTCGGTGACCGAACACGGTCCACAACACGAAGAGTGCTCCGCCAATGTCGATCGCCATGTCGGCGACGTTGAAGATGGGGAACCACTGGAAATCGATGAAGTCGACGACCGCGCCGTGCAGGAAGTGACCACCGCGGAACAACCGATCGGCGAGGTTACCGAGCGCGCCGCCGGCGATCAGACCGGCGGCAACGCCGGTCACGCGACTGGTCAGCGTGCGGCTTGTCCACGCCAGCCAGACGACGACGAGGAGCGCTGCGATCCCGATCAAAGGGCCGATCCCCTGCGCCTGCGAGAACGCCATGCCGCTGTTGCGAGTCAGGTTCCACTGCAACGTCCAGATGACGTGGCGCGGTGCCCGGCCGGTCAGCTCTTCCACTGCCCAGCGCTTGGTCCACTGGTCGAGGGCCAGCACCACGACCACGACCGCTGCTGTGAGTGCCGGGGTACGCGTGCGCTGCTGAGGCGGTGATGCAATCTGGCTGATGCCGGTCGGCGTCGTCGAGAGCACCTCGGCCGACGCGTCGTCCGTCATCGACGGCCGATCCCGCCGACCTTCTCCTCGACCAGCATCGTTGCCCACGGGATGGCTTCGAGACGTTCGCGCGGGATAGGTCGTCCGGATTCCGTCGAGTACCCGTAGCTGCCTATCGTCAGGCGGCCGAGGGCGGTATCGATGTCAGCGATGGTCTGGCGAGCCTGAGCCGACAGCGTGAGGTCGCGCTCGCGCTCGACGACCATCGTGTCGCCCTCGCCGCCCTCGTCGTCGAACTGCACGTCGCCCATCTCTTGCTCTTCGATCAAGGAGTTGGCTTCGTCCTCGAGACGGGTCGCTTGGCCGAGGAGCGCGGCTCGCTCTCCCAACAGCAACAGCCGCATAGCTGTGAGGAACTTGACATCGAAGTCCTTGGTGTAAGCGACGCCGTCCTTGGTGACACCCTTGACGGCAGGGAGTACTACAACGACGGGACCCCCGACAGCCTTCTTGGCCGGTGCCTTCTTCGCGAGTGCCTTCTGCGCCGGCGCAGGCGTCGCCTTCTTTGCCACCGGCGCGGGTGGGGCCTTCTTGGCGGGCGCCGCGGCCTTCTTGGGCGCCGCAGCAACCTTCTTCGCCGGCGCTGACGAGGCCTTCTTCGCAGGCGCTGCCGGCTTCTTCGCCGCGGCGATCTTCTTCGCCGCGGCGATCTTCTTCGCCGGAGTCGGAGCGGACTTCTTGGTGGCCGGAGCCTTCTTCGCCGGTGCGGACGCCTTCTTTGCAGGGACGGGCTTCCCACGGACAGGGGCCTTCTTGACGCGAGTCGCCTTGGACGCCGCCGGCTTCGACGATTTCGCCGACGAGGACCGTTTCGCAGCCTTCTTCGGTGCAGCGGCGGCCTTGGTCGGCGCCTTCTTCGGTGAGCTCGATCGGGCCGGGCCCTTCTTCGCGGGTGCCTTCGTGGCGGGAGCCTTCTTGGCAGTTGCCATCTGTGGTGAACCTCCGTCGACCCAGTTGAGGCTGCGATGCTAGCGCCGAAGCAGCCCGATGTTGTCGGACCTCAGACTTTGGCCACCCCGATGAAGACCGGTTCGCCATCGAGTTCGGCATTGGGTTCGCCGTCCTCGAAGGCCAATGACACGGCCAATGTCGGTTCGGTGATCAACGACGAGAACGGTGCCACCTTGGCCCTGATCGGTTCCGGGAGCCCGAGCCGAAGGTCGATTCGGTCACTGACGTGCAAACCGCTGTCCCTCCGAGCCTGTTGCACCAGCCTCACCAGATCGCGAGCCACTCCTTCGGCTTCGAGATCGGGCGTCAGGTCGATGTCGAGCACGACGAC
>JANMMQ010000195.1:0-8967 GCA_031373465.1 Ilumatobacteraceae bacterium
ACCCAAAAATGATCGCCATCAGATACGCCGCACCGTCCACCATCGCCGCATCCACGACTTGTCCCTTGCCGGAGCGTGTCGTTTCCAGCAGCGCCGCCACCACGCCAAGTGCCAGCAGCATGCCACCACCACCAAAATCACCCACCAGATTGAGCGGCGGCACCGGCGCGTGACCCGCACGTCCGATCGCATGCAGCGCACCCGTCAACGAGATGTAGTTGATGTCGTGCCCCGCTGCCTCTGCATACATGCCGGATTGTCCCCAGCCGGTCATTCGCCCGAAGACCAGCTTCGGGTTCCGCTCGAGACAGACATCAGGTCCGATGCCGAGTCGTTCCATCACATGCGGCCGGAAACCCTCGATCAAACCGTCCGCAGACTGGACCAGATCGAGAAACGCGGCCACAGCGTCAGGGTGCTTCAAGTCAAGAGCGATGTTTCGGCGCCCCCGCAACAACACGTCGTAGTGAGGCGTCTCGGGAGCCGGGCCCTTGACTGCTTCGGCGCGCTCGACGCGAATGACCTCGGCTCCCATGTCGGCCAGCATCATCGCCGCAAACGGGCCAGGACCGATGCCGGCCAACTCGATGATGCGATATCCGGAGAGGGGACCTGGCATGCCCCATTCATTAGCACGATGCGCCGATCTCGGTCATTGCTCGGCGCTGGACTACTTTCGCACCATGACGTTGTTCGGTGTCCATGTCGGCTTGCAGCACACGACGCCCGACGAACTGCGCACCGTGTGGCAGCGGGTCGAAGACCTTGGGTTCGGATGGATCTCTGTCTGGGACCACTTCTACGGTGCCACCGGCAAACCGGACGACGCAGCGTGCCTGGAGGCCGTCAGCATGCACGCCGCATTGGCGTGCACGACCTCGAGGGTGCGCTGTGGATCGCTGGTCTACTCCATCGGCTACCGGCATCCAGCGATCCTGGCCAAGGCCATCACCGCGATCGACCTCCTGTCCGGTGGCCGCGCCGAGATGGGCATCGGTGCAGGCTGGGCAAAGGTCGAGTACGACGCCTACGGCATCGAATTCCCGGGCCCGAAGGTTCGCCTCGACCAACTCGAGGAGGGCATTCAGTGCCTTCGCGGGCTGCTGCACGATGACGTCACTGACTTCGCCGGCCAGTACTTCACGCTGACAAACGCTCGAAACGAACCTCGGCCGGTGCAGGCGAAGTTGCCGATCTGGATCGGAGGCGGCGGCGAGAAGCGAACCTTGAAGATCGCTGCGCAACACGCCGATGGCTGGAACGTGCCCTTCATAGGTCCCGACGTCTTCGCCCACAAACGGTCGGTGCTGCACGCCTTCTGCGACTCGGTGGGTCGTGATCCCGCGGAGATCCGTTGCGCGGTCAACCTCGGAATTGCGTCCGATGAGGACAACCTTCGTCACCAGTTCGGCGCGATCGCTGACTTCGTGCGGCCCGGAGTTCTGACCGGCAGCGATGACGAGATCCTCGACCGCATCGGCCGGTACGTCGACGCCGGCGCCGACCAGCTGAACGTCTCCCTCCGTGCCCCGTTCGACGTCGATCTCCTCGAGCGGTTCAGCGCCGCGTTGAAGCTTGCATGAGGATCCCTTCATGAGGATTCATGTCCGAGCTCCGGGTCGGGTCAACCTGATCGGCGATCACACCGACTACACGGGCGGCATGGTGTTGCCCATGACGATCGACCGTTGGACTGAGATTCGTGGGGTCCCGACCGCCACGATCGAATTGCACTCGCAGGACGAACCTGAACCCGCGGAGCTCGACCTGTTGATCGACGATCCTCACGCGGTTCAACCTTCGTGGGCAAAGTACGTCGCCGGAGTCGTGGCGGAGATGGCGCCATGCGTCGGCATCACCGGCACCGTCAACACCGACATACCGATCGGCGCAGGACTGTCGAGCAGCGCCGCGCTGGAATTGGCCGTGGCCTTGGCACTGGACTTCGAAGGCGACGCCCTGAGCCTTGCCCAATTGTGCAGGCGCGCCGAGATCAGGGCGTCCGGTGTGCCGTGCGGGATCATGGACCAGTTGGTCATCGCTGCGGGGATTGCAGGTCATGCGTTGCTCATCGACTGCGGGGATGTAACGATCGAGCCGGTCAGAATTCCGGACGATGTCGAAGTCGTCGTGCAGTTCGTCGCCCAGCGAGCTCTCGTCAACAGCGCTTACGCCAAGCGCGTCGCGGAATGCGCCGAAGCGCAGGCTTTGATCGGGCCGTTGCGCACCGCCTCGTTGCACGACGCGATGTCGATCGACGACCCGGTCGTGCGCGGCCGGGCCCAGCACGTGATCAGTGAGAACCAGCGTGTCCGCGACTTCGCCGAAGCGCTCAACGCCGCAGATCTCCGCAGTGCCGGAACGCTGATGGTTGCGAGCCACGAGAGTCTTCGCGATCTGTACGAGACGTCGACACCAGTGATGGATGCTGCTGTCGAAGCCCTGAATTCGCAGGGCGGCGTGTACGGCGCGCGGATGACCGGAGGCGGCTTCGGCGGTTGTGTGGTCGCGCTTGTGGAACCAGGTGCTCTGGCCGACGGTTGGGTCGTGAGGGCGGTGGACGGTGCCCACCACGTCGAGTAGAACGACCGAGGAGAATCGATGACTGCGGCACGCGTCCTCGCCACGGGCCTGCACTTCGGTGAAGGGCCGCGCTGGCACGACGACGCGCTGTGGTTCAGTGATTTCTTCGACCATGCGGTGAAGACCGTCGACCTCGATGGTCGGCTGCAGGTGAAGATCAGCATCGCCGACAGGCCGGGCGGGCTCGGCTGGTTGCCCGATGGACGACTGTTGATCGTGTCGATGACCGAGCGTGCGCTGTTGCGCGTCGACGGGCATCAAGTCGTGTTGCACGCGGACCTGTCAAAGATCGCAACCTTTCATTGCAACGACATGGTGGTCGACGCGGTTGGCAGGGCATACGTCGGCAACTTCGGTTTCGACCTCGACACCGCCGAGATCAACGGAACACTGGGTCAGGTCCTGGCCGATCACACCGGCGCGACGCTTGCTCGGGTCGATCCGGACGGCACGGTGCACGCTGCTGCCGACGGACTCATGTTTCCCAACGGCACCGTGATCACTCCCGATGGGCGGACGATGATCATCGCCGAGAGCTTCGGCCGTCGTCTCACCGCATTCGACATCGCCGGGGACGGCACCCTGTCGAATCGCCGCGTGTGGGCAGACCTAGGTGGGCGGATCCCGGACGGGATCTGCCTCGATTCCGACGGCGCCGTGTGGGTCGCAAACCCAGTCACGCCGGAATGCTTCAGCGTTGCCGAAGGCGGTGAGATCCTCGACGTCATCGAGACCGACAATCGTTGCTTTGCGTGCATGCTCGGCGGCCCCGATCGCCGATCACTGTTCATGCTGACCTCGAAGTACTCGCTGGCGATCGAAGCCTCGGCCCGACGAACGGGCAACGTCCTGGTGGCGGAGGTCAGCAGCCCTGGCGCCGGCCTTCCCTAGGGTCTACTGGCTCAACAACCTGCTCTTCTGGATGTCGAACTCTTCTTGGGTCAGCGTGCCGCGTTGCAACATCCCCTCGAGACGCTGCAGCTGCTCGGTGATGTCGCCCACCGGAGCGGGTGCGTTCACATACCCGGCCCGCCGCTGGAAATGACCCTCCATCTGGGCGTGGATCAGGTTCTGCACCTGCGCCGGGCGCCGAATGTCGGTGAACCGTTGCTGGCCGTCCTCACCGCCGGACTCGATCAAGAGATCCCCCGCCCCCAGCATCCGTTCGAAGACGGTCTGGTGGAAGTTGACGTTGTTGACGCGTTCCAGGGGTATTTCGATGCCGCTCTTGCCGACGACGCCTTGACGAAAGATCAGCCGGTTCGACGTGATGACGAAGTTCGTCGTCAACCACTTCATATAGCGAATGACCAGCCAGATCGCGGTCACGACGAGCAAGATCAAGGCCAGCGTGCCGAACACCCGTCTCCCGGTGGTGCCCGCGTCGGTCTTGGCCAACACGATGATCCCGAACACGATGCTGGCCAGAAGTGACCAGGCGGGCTCGGCGAAGTACCACCAGTGAGGATGCATGTCGAGAGCGATGGTCTCATTGGCGTTCAAATTCTTCTTCGGGAACGGCATGGGCGCGACTGTAGTGAATGCGCGTCTACGTGCCGCGACACAGGTTTGCCGCCCGGCCGTATCGTGTCGCCATGACCGTCGACCGTCTGCTGGTAGGCCTCGATGCCGACCAACGGCACGCTGTACAGAGCGACGCTGCCCCACTGGCCATCGTGGCGTCGGCGGGTTCGGGCAAGACGATGGTCTTGACACGGCGGATCGCCTACCGGATCGAAAACGGGTTCGCCGAGCCACGTCACATCGTCGCCTTGACGTTCACCCGCGACGCGGCCGGCGAGCTGAGGCGCCGGCTGCGCCGCCTCGACATCAACGAGTCGATCGAGGCGGGCACGTTCCACAGCGTGGCAATGCGTCTGCTGCGTGACCGGGCGCTGACGCGCAATGAGTCGATGCCATCACTCGCGCCCGACCGGCAGCGCCTGGTCCGTGAGTGCCTGAAGGAGCTCCGGCTCGAGCTCGATGCGTATCCGGCGATGGCTGACATCGACTGGGCCCGGGCGAGGCGCGTGGAGCCCGGCGACTACGAGCGGCAATCACGCGCGGCACGTCGACGCGGGGCCGTGCCGCCTTCACGGTTCGCAGACCTTGCGGCGGCGTATGAACGTCTCAAACGGCGGCGTGGCGTCGTCGACTTCGATGACCTTCTCGATCTCAACCTGCGCGCCATCGAGAGTGATGAGGCGTTCCGTTCGTTGGTGCATTGGCGGTTCCGTCACTTCTTCGTCGACGAGGCGCAGGACCTCAATCCCTTGCAACACGCGTTGCTCGAGGCATGGCGCGGAGGTCGGCCCGACATCTGTCTGGTGGGAGATCCTCGTCAGGCCATCTACGGCTGGAACGGGTCCGATCACACGACCATGACCGAGGTCGAACGGATCTACCCCGGCGTCACGGTCATCTCGTTGGCGACGAACTACCGCTGCTCGCCACAGGTCGTCAGCGCCGGCGCTGCGGCCCTCAGTGCTAGCGGGCAGCGCGACGACACCGCCAGCAACAGGGCAGACGGGGCCCCGCTTCGGATCGAGACGTATCCGACTGCGGATGCCGAAACCGCCGCGATCGCCACCGTCGTGCGAGCCAGCCTGCACCAGCACAATCCGGCAGGCATCGCCGTGCTCGCTCGAACCAACGACCAACTCGTGCCGATCGAGGACGCCCTGACGGCCGCAGGAATCGCCTCCCAACGCGCGGTCGGTCGGTCGCCGTTGGAGCTCGCGCTCAGCGATGCGTACCGCATGACCAGCCGCGAGGCATTGGCACTGTGGGCCGACGAGCAGTTCACGCACCACGATCCGATTCGTCGACGCGTCGCCGAGGAGGTCGATCGGTTCCTCATCTCGCAGGAGCCTGGTGGGTTCCGCAGCTGGGTCGATGCGCGCGCACCGTTCGACGACCTCGACACCGAGGCCGAAGACGGTGCCGTGTCACTGCTGACGTTTCACGGTGCGAAGGGCCGTGAATGGCCGTTCGTCGTGATCGCCGGCGCAGAGGACGGCTTGATCCCCCACAGCTCCGCGCTCTCACCCGCGCAGCAGGCTGAAGAAGCACGTCTGCTGTATGTGGCGATCACCCGAGCCATCGATCATTTGGTCATAACACGCGCCGAATCGCGGCGTGGATCGCCGACCCGGCCGAGCCCATGGCTGGAAGCCGTCGCGTCGACGATCGCCGACGACCAGCCGGTCCCACCACCGACGCGGCTGACCCGTGCGGCCGTGCGAGATCCGCTCGCCGAACTGAGGGCGTGGCGAAGCCAGATCGCCCGGGGGGCGAGGGTGGACGAGCTCGCGATCTGCAGCGACATCGTGTTGCGGACCTTGTTGGAAAGGCCCCCGTCGAACATCGATGAGCTTGCCAAACGGCTCGGTCTCACGCCATTAGCCGCAGCCAAGCTGCGACCACTTCCGGCCGCGATCAGTCGAGCTCGATGATCACCGGAGCGTGATCCGAGGGCATCTGTCCCTTGCGAGCGTTTCGGTCGATGATGCTCCAGTTGCACCGCTCGGCAATTGATTTGGTGCCGAGCACGAGATCGATCCGAAGGCCGCGTCCCTGATGGAAGTCGCCCGCCCGATAGTCCCACCACGAGTACAGCTTTTCTTCGGAGTGGTGCTGACGGAACAGGTCGACCATCCCCCAGTCCTGCAGTTCGGTGAGGAGCGCACGCTCGGGCGGGCTCGTGTGCGTCGCCCCGACGAACTTGGCGGGGTCGTAGACGTCGATGTCGTCCGGGGCGATGTTGAAATCGCCGGCGACGATCACGTCATCCTTCGGGGAACTGAGTGTTTCGACATGGCCTCGCAACTGCGCGAGCCATCGCAGCTTGTACTGATAGTGGGCGTCGTCGAGCGACCGACCATTCGGCACGTAGACACTGGAGATTCGGATGCCCCCGCACACAGCTGTGACGATCCGGGCGTCGGGATCGGGTTCGCCATCGGCGAAGTTCATCGCAACCTCGTCGAGGCCCACCTTCGACAGGATGGCAACACCGTTCCACTGACCCTGGCCGTGATGCGCCGTCTCATAGCCCATTCCCATGAACGTCAGCGCTGGGAAAGCCTCGTCGCTGAGCTTTGTCTCCTGCATGCACAGCACGTCGGGCTGCATGTCGGCAAGCCATTCCTCGACGCGGCCGAGCCGAGCCTTCAACGAGTTGACGTTCCACGTTGCGATTCGCACGGCAGCGACCGTAGCCAACTAGGCGGACTTGGCGCGGCGTCGAGTCGGCTTGGCGGATATCTCCGGAGGAGCCTGCGGCACAGCCGTCTTCCTCGCTGCACGCCTTTTGGCCGGCACGACGACGGCCGGTTCCGCTACGGACTTCTTTTCGGGTGCTGTTTTCTTGGCTCGCGTTTTTGGCAAGGCCTTGGCGGGGGCGGCGGCTGCAGCGGCAGTTTTCTTGGTTGCACGTTTTCGCGGCGCGGCAGGAGCTTGGGGCGGTCCTCCGGTAGCCGGAGCTCCCAGCTGTGCGGGCTCGCTGATCGCCGGTCCAGCGGCGATCGCCTTCTTTCTGCCGCGCTTCGGCTTGGCCTCGACCGGGGCGTCGACAGGCGGCAGCTTCACCGTGGTCATGGTCGGAATGGCCAGGTCGATGCTGCGCCGGGAAGGAGCAAAGCTCTCGACAACCAGCGTGATCGATTCGTCGATCTTCATGAACTCACGCGCACTTCGCGGCGGCGGGTCCGACATCAGGCTCAGCGGCACGTAGCCCTTGACCTCGCCGATGCGAACGTAGGCGCCGTGCGACGAGTAGTTCTCGACGATCGCGTTGACACTGCTGCCGGGTTTGTGGTGCTCGACGAATGTGAGGAACGCCAGTAGATCGTTGGTACCGGTACTCCGCGGGGTGGGCTCAGCGCGTGGGTCGCTGCTCTTGGCGCGGTCCGTCTGCTTGGCGTCACTCGCGCGGTCGGCGGTCGCGGCAGCGACCGATGCCTGCTTTGCTCCGTCGCGGCCCCGCGTCGCCCTGTGCGCGGTCGCGCCCGGCGGCGGTGCGGCCGGGATCGGCATCGGTTGACTGGCTTCTGCGCTTGCCTTGCTCTTCGGGACCCGCTCGCGCTTGGCCTCGTTGACCGATTTGCGACTGGTGGGCCCCCGAACCGGCAGGCGATTGACGAACACCCAGCCGATGTGCGGCACAGGCTTGCCGCCCACCAACCGTCCCTCGTCGAACAGCCACGTGTGCGTGCCGTGGAACTCCTGGTAGCTGTCGTTCGACAGGATCGTTGCGCTCACCTTGTTGGCGATGCTGAGCACGAAGGCATCGCCGCGGCCAATGGCACCGGCCGGTGGCGCGACGATCTCGTTGTTGTTGACTGCGGCATCGAAGTCGGCCACCTCCTTCTGGTCGATCCTGTGACCGAACGTGGCGTCCACGACGACTGTGATCAACGCGTCGGGATTCTCGGCCATGTAGGCCAGCACCGCCTCGTTGAGCTGTTTGAGGCTGGGTGTGGCTCGACCCTCTGTAGCAAGATTCGAACCGTCGACGACGACGTGACGTGGCATAACTCCGTCAGTCAATCAGACAGAATCGTTGCTGCCTACGATGCCCTCGATGAAGAAGGCGGTGCTCTGGGACTTCGGTGGCGTCATCCTGTCCAGCCCGTTCGAGGCATTTCGCCGCTTCGAGAGCGAACAGGGCCTGCCGATCGACTTCATCCGTGGCGTCAACGCGACCAATCCTCATTCCAACGCGTGGGCGTTGATGGAGCGCAGCGAGATCTCCGCGAAGCAGTTCGACGACCTCTTCGCGAAGGAGGCTGCCGCGCTCGGACACCATGTGCGCGGCGCCGACGTTCTCTCTTTGATTGCCGGCGACGTCCGCCCCGAGATGGTCGACATGGTCGACCGCGTCAAGAACGCGGGTCTGCTGATCGCCTGTCTCACCAACACCATCGATATGGGCAACACCGATACGGGCGTGGGCGACATCGATGGTCATTCCCGTGCCGCACAGATCGCAGCGATCATGGCCCGGTTCGACGTCATCGTCGAGAGCAGCAAGATCGGCGTTCGCAAGCCGGAGCCGCGGTTCTACGAGATCGCCTGCGAGCTTTTGGGAGTGCAGCCCGAGGAGTGCGTTTTCCTCGACGACCTCGACATCAATCTCAAACCTGCCGCAGCCATGGGCATGACAACGATCAAGGTCACGAGTGCAGCGCAGGCGATCACCGACCTCGGCAACGCCCTGGGTCTGAAGTGAGCTGAGTAGCGCCCGGCGATCCCGTCCGTGAGATCCTGCTCGAGCGCCCCGGCCCTCCGGCATCGACTTCGGTATCCGCGATCCGTTCGGCAATGCCAATTCGAAACGGCCAGATGTTCGAAGGTGCGCAGGCCTGACGTCCGACTTCGCGC
>JANMMQ010000203.1:0-5267 GCA_031373465.1 Ilumatobacteraceae bacterium
CACCTATGCCAACTTTACGTCGGACCATCAAGCCGAGTTCGGTGAGTGCGAGGTGGTGCTCGACCTGAGAGTCGTCAACCAACGGATCAACGGCTCGCCGATCGAGCCGCGCAGCGGACTTGCCTACTGGGAACCACATCCCGACGGCGATCGCCTCGTCCACTATTCGGCGTGCCAAGGCGCGCACCCGACCCGCGACATCCTCGCCAAGTTGTACGAACTGCCAAGTGATCGCGTGCGCGCCGTCGTGCCCGATGTAGGTGGAGGCTTCGGTGTGAAATCGCGCACCGTCGGAGAGGAACTGACGCTCGGTTGGCTGTCGAAGCAGGTCGGCAAACCTGTTCGCTACACCGAGACGCGCACTGAGGCGATGCAGGCCATGCCGCAAGGCCGCGGCCAACGGATCGACGTGAAGATCGGCGGCACGCGCGACGGGCGCATCACGGCGTACCAACTCGACGTCGTCCAAGACGCCGGGGCGTATCCGCTGATGGGTGCCTACCTGCCGATGATGACGCAACGCATGGCCCCTGGTGTGTACGACATCCCCAACTGCGGGTTCCGCGGGGTCTCGGTTGCCACCAACAAGATGTCGGTCACGGCGTATCGGGGTGCCGGGCGGCCCGAGGCGGCGCTGGCCATCGAGCGCGCCGTCGACTTCTATGCCGCTGAGATCGGCATGGACCCGGCCGAGGTACGCCGCCGCAACTTCATCCCGAAGTTCATGGAGCCGTACACCACCGGCATCGGCACCGTTTACGACGTGGGCGACTACGAGGAAGCCATGCGTCGAGTGCTCGACGCCGCCGACTATTCCGCACTTCGTGCCGAACAGGCTGAGCAACGCGCTGGCACGACAACTGTCCTCACCGGGATCGGCATGGCTGTCTACGTCGAGATCACGTCGGCGGCAGCGCCCACCGAGTACGGCGCGGTCCACCTGCTGCCCGACGGTCGCATGCGCGTGCTGACAGGCGCAACCCCGTACGGCCAAGGTCACGTCACCACGTGGAAAATGATCATCGCCGATCGTCTCGGTGTTCCCATGGAAGCAGTCGACGTCGTGCACGGCGACACCGACGAGGTGCCGGCGGGAGGACTGACGGTCGGCTCGCGTTCGGTTCAGGTGGCAGGGTCATCACTGGTGATCGCCGCAGGAAAGCTTGCCGAGGCCGCACGCGAGCGTGCCGCAAACCTGCTCGAGGCGGCTGTCGCGGACGTCGTGCTCGATGCCGATGCGGGCACCTTCCACGTCGCCGGTTCGCCGCAGCCGGCCATCGGTTGGGCCGACGTCGCAGCGGCTGACGGAGAAGCACTGGTCGGACTCAGCGACTTCAAGGCTGCGCAACCGACGTTCCCGTTCGGTGCACACCTCGCCGTCGTCGAAGTCGACACCGAGACCGGAAAGGTGACCCTGGAGCGGATCATCGCCGTGGATGACGCGGGCACCTTGCTCAACCCGCTTATCGTCGACGGACAGATCCATGGCGGGATCGGGCAGGGTGTTGCCCAGGCCCTGCTGGAGTGGATGCAGTACGACGAGGACGGCAACCCGGTCACGTCCAACTTCGCGGACTACCCGGTGATCTCCGCAGCCGAACTGCCGAGCTTCGAGCTCGTTCACATGGAGACCCCGACGTGGGTCAATCCGCTCGGGGCCAAAGGCGCGGGTGAGTCTGGCACGATCGGTTCGATCCCGGCAGTGCTCAACGCCGTGATCGATGCGCTGTCGCCTCTGGGTGTGCGGCACCTCGACGGCCCGACCACACCAGAGCGGGTCTGGCATGCCATCGAGATGGCGCGACAGTAGATTCTTCGAGCACAGGAGGCCGCATGGCGTTGAGCGAATCGAATCCGGACCAGTTCTCGCTCCAGCAGCGATACGAGGCCGCACCGAAGCAAATCCTGGCGACGGGCATCCAGGCACTGGTTCGACTACCCATCGATTTGATGCGCGCCGACCGCGCCAAGGGTTGGAACACTGCAGCATTCATCTCCGGTTACCAGGGCTCACCCCTCGGTGGATACGACCGTGAGTTGCAGAGCCAGCGCAAGCTGCTCGACGAGCTCAACATCGTTCATGTGCCCGGCCTCAACGAGGAGCTCGCGGCAACATCGGTGTTCGGTTCGCAAATTTCTCAGACATACGAGCGACCGAAGTTCGAGGGCGTCGCCGGGATCTGGTACGGCAAGTCGCCTGGCCTCGATCGTGCCGGCGACGCCATCCGTCACGGCAGTTTCGGTGGAACCGGCCGAAAGGGCGGCGTCGTCCTGCTGGTCGGCGACGACGCGGCCGCGAAGTCGTCGACGCTGCCGTCGCGCAGTGATCCAACGCTTGTCGCGTTGCACCTGCCCGTTCTGTATCCGGGAACGGTGCAAGAGGTCCTCGATCTCGGTGCACACGCCTTCGCTATGTCGAGGCTGACAGGACTGTGGGTCGCGATGAAGATCACGACCCCGGTCGCTGACGGTTCGGGGATGGCCGAGATCGATCCTGCCCGCTTCCATCTCGTGCTGCCGACGTTCGAGGTCGATGGCAAGCCGTGGTCGCCGACGCTCAGCGGCCATGTCGGTGTGCCTTTCGCGAACACCTTGGAGATCGAGGTGCTCGGTAACCGGATCGAGTGGGCCAAGCGCTATGTCGCCGCCAATCCGCTCAACCAGGTCATCACCAACCCGCACGACGCCTGGTTGGGCATCGTCGCCGGCGGTTACGACATGCAGCAGGTGCTCGATGCGCTGCGCGTGCTCGGGCTCAGCGTCGAGCGACTCGCCGAGCTCGGCGTCCGTGTCCTCAAGCTCGGCGCGCTGCATCCGCTGGACCACGGTGCCATCCGCGAGCTGGCCAACGGAACGGCAACCGTCATGGTCTGTGAGGACAAGATCGATTTCCTCGAATCACGTGTTCGGTCGGTGCTGTACGGCTCTGCCAATGCGCCGGCGATTGTCGGCAAGCAGGACCACGACGGCAAGCCGCTGATCACCCACTACGGCGCGTTGACGACGGACAACCTCGTCGAATCGCTGGGGCGAATCCTCACGCTGCGGATCCCCGCCGATCAACTGGTCACCATCCGCAGGTCCGAGCCGGTGCGGATCTCGCTCGGCGCTGAAGCGGTCCGAACGCCGTTCTTCTGTTCCGGCTGCCCGCACAACACCGGCCTGCTCGTACCCGAAGGCTCGCTCGTCGGCGCGGGCATCGGTTGTCACGGGATGGTCAGCATCGTGCCTCGGGAGCAGACCGGTCATGTCACCGGCATCACGCAAATGGGTGGCGAAGGTGCGCAGTGGATCGGCACCGCGCCATTTGTCGAAGATCACCACTTCTTCCAGAACATGGGCGACGGCACGTACTTCCACAGCGGTCAGCTGGCCGTTCAGGCGGCGATCGCTTCCGGCACGACCATGACGTTCAAGATCCTGTACAACGCCGCCGTGGCGATGACCGGCGGACAGGACGCCGCCGGTCTGCGCAGCGTTCCGGAGATGACCAGGATGCTCATGGCCGAAGGCGTCAAGCACATCACGATCACCACTGACGATCCCGGCAAGTACCGCGGCGTGGATCTTCCCGGTGGTGTCGATGTGGTCCACCGCGACTCCATCGTCGATGCTCAAGAGAAGCTCCGTGGCATGGACGGTGTCACCGTGCACATCCACGATCAGCAGTGCGCGGCCGAGAAGCGTCGAGATCGCAAGCGCGGGATCGTCGCCCCCGCCACGTTCCGGGTGATGATCGACGAGCGGGTGTGCGAGGCCTGCGGCGACTGCGGCGTGCAGTCCAACTGCCTGTCGTTGCACTCCACCGAGACCGAGTTCGGTCGCAAGACCGTGGTCGATCAAGCCAGCTGCAACGTCGATGCCAGTTGCCTGAAGGGCGATTGCCCGGCGTTCATCACGGTGAAGCCTGGCAAGGCGAAGAAGCCGAAGCGGGTCACTGCCACCGCCGGCGAACTTCCCGCGCCCACTCTTGTCGTGCCGAATGACGTCGCCATCCGCATGCCCGGCATCGGTGGCACCGGCGTGGTCACGGTCAGCCAAGTGTTGGCTGCTGCTGCGCAGATCGCGGGAGTCGATGCCAAGACCGCCGACCAGACGGGGCTGTCGCAGAAGGCCGGCCCGGTTGTATCGACGGTGACGCTGGGGGATCCAACTCCCGGCCAGATCGGCGTGCTGCTGGCGTTCGACCCTCTGGCCTCGTCGACGCCTGCAAACCTTGCCGGTCTCGATGTCGAGCACAGCGTTGCGGTCGTGTCCACGGGCATCGCTCCGACGGGGCGGATGATCGGCAAGGTTGCCTCTCACGGCCTCGATCTCGGGCCCTTCCGTGCAGAGTTGGCCAAGCGAACAGACGCGACTCGCAACCTCTATGTCGACGCAGCGCACATCGTCACGGCCCTGTTGGGCAATGCGGTCACGGCCAACGTCTTCATGGTGGGAGTTGCCTATCAGGCTGGTTTCATCCCATTGCCCGGCGAAGCGATCGAGCGGGCGATCGAGCTCAACGGAACCGCTGTCGAAGCCAACCTCTCGGCGTTCCGCTGGGGTCGGCGGTGGACGGTCGACCCAGGTGAGGTCGAAGCTGCTGCCGGCGCCAGCCTCGCCTACGAGCTGCAGCCGTACGACGTGGAGGGGATCGACGACGTGATGCTCCGCGAACTGGTCGAGCGCCGCGCCGGCGATCTCGTCGCGTATCAGAGCCGTCGGTACGCGGCGCGCTACGTCGATGTCGTGACCAAGGCTTACCGCGCAGAACAGCAGGCGGGCGGCAACGGTTCGTTCGCAACGATGGTCGCCCGGCAGCTGCACCACGTCATGGCCTACAAGGACGAGTACGAAGTAGCCCGGTTGTTGCTGGCCGGGAGAGCCAAGGTTGCTGCCCAGTTCGGCGACGACGCCAAGATGACGTGGAACCTCTACCCGCCGATGTTGCGGTCGATGGGCCTCGGCCGCAAGCTCCGCTTCGGTGCCTGGTCGGCTCCGGTGCTCGCAACCTTGCGCCGGATGAAGGGGTTGCGTGGGACGGCAATGGATCCGTTCGGCCACTCCAAGGTTCGTCGCACCGAGCGGGCCATGGTCAAGGAGTACATCGAACTGATCGACGAAGCGTCGGCACTGTTGGCGACCGATCCCAGCAAGGCTCTCGAGCTGGTCAGCCTGATCGACCAGGTCCGAGGTTATGAAGGCGTCAAGCTGGCCAATGTCGAGCGGTACCGCGACGCATTGGTCACCACCCGGCAGTCTCAGCTGGTGAGCTAGTAGCTAGT
>JANMMQ010000204.1:0-4346 GCA_031373465.1 Ilumatobacteraceae bacterium
CGCCCCTCTAGCTCAACGGTAGAGCAGCGGACTTTTAATCCGTTGGTTCGGGGTTCGAGACCCCGGGGGGGCACCGAATTGATCTGGGCGCCACGCGATGTTCACCGCGCCTGATCTTCGAGCGAGACCGGCGCCCAGATCGTTCATGGAGCGATGGTGGGGTCGCTCGACGCGAGCGGCCCAGCAACCTCTGGGTTCGTTGTGGAGGTGGAGAACCTCGACAGACGGGTTGGACAGGAGGTGGTAGATCGTCTTGGAGAGGTCGGTGCCATCGATCAACGCAGCATCGAGCATCATCGCCTCGTCGTCGAACGCGCGAACTGAGAGCTTGCGCGATGTCAGCTGTGTCGGAAGCCCGGCAGCGTCGTGCGGTGTGCATGACTTGCTGTGGATGAAGATCGGGCTGGCGCAACGGTACGGCGACGAAGCGGTGAACGGATCATACGAAACGAGCAACAACTCTTCGCCGACTTCCGCGTCGCGAAGGCATTGACGACAGGGATAACCGGGACTCTCGTCGGCCACGTACGTGATCCCACCGAGAGCCCGAAGATTGTCGGCGTGTGACGAGTCGATTCCGGTGAGCACGAATGTCGTGGTGTTCATCGGGCTCAGTGTGGCGATTCGTCGACTGCCGCACTAGCGGGAATCAGACAGCGCGTAGCAGCCCATGTTTCTGAATCACGGTGTTACCCCGCCACGTGAGTCGTGGCACACTTATCGAGGTGAGTTATCAACATGTGATCGTCGAGTACGGCGAGCCGTTTGCCACCATCACGCTCAATCGGCCGGAGAAGCGCAATGCGCTGGCGCTCGATGTGATGCTCGAGGTGATGGATGCGTTCCGCACCGTCGGATCGAGCAGCGCGATCGGCGTGATCCTCGCTGCCAATGGCCCGGTCTTCTCAGCCGGGCACAACTTCGCCGACATGGCCGGCGCCGACCTCCACGACATCACCCATCTGTTCGATGTCTGCACGGAGATGATGAACACGATCCAGGCGGTCCCACAACCGGTCGTCGCCAGGGTTCACGCATTGGCCACTGCGGCGGGATGCCAGCTTGTCGCGACGTGCGACCTCGCCGTCGCTGCCGAGAGCGCATCGTTCGCGATACCGGGCGGCAAAGGCGGATTGTTCTGCCACACACCGCTCGTCGCTGTTGCCCGAAACGTCGGCCGCAAGCGCGCACTCGAGATGGCCCTCACGGGTGATGCGATCGACGCAGCGACGGCTGCAACATGGGGCCTCATCAACTACGCAGTTCCCGACGATCAACTCGATGGCGCTGTACAGGACCTCCTTGCGCGGGCGACCCGTGGCAGTGTCGCCTCGAAGGCCTCCGGCAAGCGCGGCTACTACGCCCAGACGGAGTTCGGCCAGACCGACGCCTACGCCTACGCGGTCGAGATGATGTCGCACTTAGCGACCACACACGACGCGCAGGAGGGCATCGCCGCCTTCTTGGAGAAGCGCAAACCCAGTTACACCGATCGCCCGTAAGCTCCTGGGACGTCGAATCAATACCCCTAGGGGGTACCATGATGCCATGGAATCTCCGGGTTACTCCGCCGACAAGCAGCAACTGCTTGCACGACTCCGCCGTATCGAGGGCCAGGTCCGCGGGCTGGGTCGAATGATCGAGGACGACGCCTACTGCATAGATGTGCTGACCCAGGTCGCCGCAGTGAGCAAGGCCCTCCAAGGCGTCGGGGTCAAGTTGCTCGACGAGCACCTGCACCACTGCGTGGCCGGAGCAGCGGCCAGTGGCGACGACGATCGCACCGAACACCTCGTGCATGAAGCATCGAGAGCCGTCGAGCGCTTGCTGCGGGCGTGAGGTCGCCTTGATGCAACGTACCGTCATTGTCCGTCTCGCGGCCTTCGTGCTGGTCATCGCCGGCGGCTTCGGAACGGCATATGGCCTGGGTCGACGACTGCCTGGCACCCCGGAATCGTCGCCAGCGCGGCGATGGCCTCGTCGAGTCGCTTCGTCGTCAGCAACAGCCTGCGGTTGCGCCGCTTCAATCCCGCCGATTGAATCGGCCGAGTATGCCGCAACCCATCCGCGTGCTGTTCGTCTGCCTGGCGAACCACTGCCGGTCGCCATCTGCTCACGCCGTAGCCACATCCGTCGCCCGCGCCCGTGGAACGGAACATGTCTCGTTCGATTCCGCATCGACCGGAGGGGCGCACATCGGTGCGCTGCCGCACCCGCTGGCCTCCCACGAGGGAGGACTGCGGGGCTATCACGTCGCTCATGTCGGCCGGCAGATCCATCCCGACGATTTCGCCCGCTCCGACCTCATCATCGCCATGGACCGTGACACCGCGACGGACCTCGAGCGGCTTCGTGGTGGGGAGGAGTTGCGACGGGGGTTCTACGCCTCCGTCGAACCGGTACAGGTTCAACTGCTGCGTCGATGGGATCCCTTCGCGATGCCGGGAGACGAGGATTTGGCAGATCCATCCGGACGGCCGCCGCGGGCGTATGCCGAGATGTTCGATGTCATCGAGCGCTCGATTCCCCCTCTGATCGAGCACCTCGAGTGGCTGGTCAGCGAGAGCGGCTGACGCCAGGGCGACCGGTCTATGCCACATTCGCCAACGCCTGCAGTTGGCGAACGACCGATCGACGCCGATTGCGAATGGTCCGATCAGTCACGCATAAGGCAATCGCCGCCTGTTTCACGGTGGATGTGTTCAGCAGCGTCACCACCATCCGGACGTCGGCGTCGCTCATCCCAGCAGCTTTGGCTCGGTCGAGCAGCTCGACGACGACCTTCAATGGTTCGTCGGTCGAGCCGTCCTCCTCTACAGCCCGATCGAGCCTGGACGGATCAGTGAGCTCGTGCACCAGCAGCCTTCGCTTGGCCCTGAGGAAGGCTCGATACTCGCAATCGCGCAGCAGGTTCTTGATCACGTAGCGATCGCGACGTTCGATCGAGAACGAGCGGATCACCGTCCACGCCTCCGTGAGCAACTCGTCGAGTGCGTCGAGTTGGGTGTCGAACCCGTTCGAATAGCGCTTCGCGCACGCGCTCAGACCGGGCAGCATTCGTTGCAGCACTACCCTCGCGGCGAGATCGTCGTGGCGTGCCAGCGTGACCAGTCGTCGCAGGTTGTCGTCGCTCGCCGGATGGACCGGGCCTGTCCCAAGACCGGTGAGCTCGAGTAGTTCGTCGAGGGAGTTGAGTGACCGGGGAATGAGCTTCCACGCACTGGCGCGGGCCACCGCAGATCGGCGCAGGCTGAGCAGGTTCCACTCGCGCTGCAGCCTGGACAGGAGGTATCTGTTGTTGGGGAGGGATGTCATGGTCGCAACATGCGCTTGCGACCTCATCGCCTTGTTCACCGCGACTCTCACAGCGGCCCGGGTTCGTCCGATCTTGTTACAAATCGGTGCAGTTGTTTCCGCCTTCTGCCCGTCGGCGTGCCTCGTTTGAGTGATGACAGACGTCTGGACGCTCACATGGGTAGCCGGACCCGACGCCGGCGGAACGGCGGTGTTGGGTCCGGGAACCCACATCGTCGGCAGGGCACAGGGGCTGGCGGCACGCTGCGACGACGCTGCTCTCGAACCTCATCACATGCTGATCGACATCAGCTCGACCGGCGCCGAGGTACGCCAACTCACTGGACGAGTACCCGTGCGTGCCGATGGAGAGCCCCTTACCGATTGCGTCCTGATCGTGGCCGCGACGCGCTTCGAGGTCGGTCACAGCGTGCTCGACATGCGACCAGGGAATCTCACAGCACCTGGTCTGAGCGGGAATGCCGCAAACATCACCGCGACGGCCGCCCGGTCCGTACTCGTGCGTTGCCCGCGCTCGGCGGCAACGTGGGATCCCGAGCCGCTGACCCAGCCGGCACAGCTGTCGGTCAGCGGTCAGACGAGCGGGGGCCTGCTCCCGGCGCTCCTGGCGCTGGCCGGCTCAGGGCTGGTCGCAGTGCTGTTGCACCAGCCGATGTTCCTGGTATTCGGTGTGGTCGGTGCGTTCGTCGCGTTCGGCACGTGGGGAGGCCAGAGGATCAACGTGCTCCATCGGCGGCGACGCGATGCCCAGGCTCGACGGGAGGCGACGTCCGCCTTCGAAGCGGCGGTCGAATCGCAACGCACCGGGTTCATTGCCCACCACCTCGCCAACGATTCAACCCCCACCATCGCGCGCCGGGCGATCGAGGGCCTGACCGCCGAGCTGTGGTCGCGGCGAACGACACATCCCGACGCGCTGACGGTCTCTGTCGGGTTGGGCAACGTGGCCTGGACAGCGCGACTCGACGACCTCGGCTCCAACAGGACGGCTGGGAACCTGACCTCGATGGTCAATCTCGTCGATCTTCCAC